>DATFQL010000033.1:0-5576 GCA_035264305.1 Candidatus Limnocylindrales bacterium
CGTGGGAGGACGACGGCGGGTGACCATCGCGACGCGGGCGCCGCTCGCCTGTGACCCGTCGCGGCAGGCGAGGGCGGCGCCGCAGGCGCGGGCGACGCGGTGGCCTCCGGCGACGGGGTGGGTAAGGCGGGCTCCGGGCCGGACACCCGGTCGATGGTACCGGGCGCCGTCGGTGAGCCCGCTCCCGGGTCGAGTCGGTCCGCGCGGGCCGCGCCGAAGCCGTGGCGGTCTGGATGCCATACGCCCGCCTCGAGGGCGCAAGCCAGCATCGATCGCGAGCGTTCTGCCCGCGTCGGCCCGCACCCACGCTCCCAAGCCTGTTCCGATTGTCATATGCCCGCACCGCGGTCGCGAGGCGACGTGGGCCGTGGCGCGGGCCGGATAGCGCTCATCCCGCGGTCGTAATGACCCCTACCCGGGCAGCATCGAGCGACAACGCCGGCGCGGTGAGCGATGGCGATGGGACGCTGTCAGGTGACCGGGGTGCGGCCGTATGGCGAGGGCCCGCTACGCGGGTGCGGTGATACCGGGACGCACTCAGCCCGCCCACGACCCCGCGAGCTCGGCGAGGAGCGCCTCAGCCGTCGGCGGCCGGCCGAGGACGTCGTGGAGCACCTCGCGGGCGGACCGCTCCCGGCCGAACCGGTACACGTGCTCGCGTACCCACTCGTACCAGCCCGGGTCGCCCTCGATCCAGTCGCCGCGCTCGGCGCGGATCGCGGCGCGCAGATCGGCCGCCAGCACCGCTCCGATCGCGTAGTTCGCCATGTAGCCCGGCTCCTCGACAAGCTGGCCGCGCATCGCCCACCAGGACCACTCGCGGTGCGGCGCGATCCCGAGCCACGTCGACGTGATCTCGGTCCAGACGTCGTTCGGCGCGCGTTCGGGCGTCTCGTGGAGGCGGATCTCGAGCACGGCCCAGGCCGCATCGAGGGCCGTCTCGGCGAACCGCCCACGAACCGCGTCCGCGTCCGAGATGGACGCACCACCCGGGAGCCAGCGACGCTGCCAGCGGGGATCGTGGACGTCCACCGCGGCGATGTCCCCGAGCGCCTCGGTCAAGGCGTCCGAGTCGGGCCAGTCGGTGAACGCCGGCCTCGTCCGGATGCCGGCGATGTGGATCGCGTGCCCCGTCTCGTGGACCAGCTCGGCGAGCTCGCCCAGGCCGCCGTCGCCGAGTGTCTCGAGGATCGTGGGGCGGCCGGGGTGCCACGAGCCGTCAGCGCGACGGTACGGGCGCTCCCCGAAGGTGGTGTACGCGACGGGGACCGGCGGCCGCCCGAGTCGGTCGTGGATGTCGAACTCGATGCCGAGCTCGCCGAGCTCCGCGCCGAGCGACGCATGAAAGGCGGTGTTGACCGGTTCGAGCGCGTCGGCGGGGATCGACGGGGCGAGGCGACGCTGCGCCTCACCCGCCAGCCACCACCAGTCCCAGGGCTCGATCGGCGGCTCGCCCCGGGACCTCGCGGGCTCGACGAAAGCGGTTCGCCAGCCCTCGAGCGCGGTCATCGCCCAGCTGGCGATGTCGTCCGCGGTGACGCCGAGCGCGCGCCCGTTCGCGTCGATCGGGGAGCGGCCGGCGCGCCATCGATCGACCGACGCGTCGATGAGTCCCCGGTAGGGCGAAGCGCCACCCCCGTCCGCGTCGACGCTCCGCCACAGCGGATCGAGCGCGAGGAACAGCGTGCGACGGCGCTCCGCGTCGGGCTCTTCGGCCAGCCGCCCGAGGATGTGCATCCGGCTCACGGCGCGTCCATCCACGGTGAGCGCGGCCGATGCCGCGGTGTACGCGGCCGCAAGCGAGCGCTGCCGGCTCGTGTACTCCACCGGATCCGCAGCCAAACGGGACTGGGCTTCGTCGGCGGCATCGAGGTCGACACCCGGCAGTGCGTAGGAGGCCGCGGTCACGAGCCCCTCGCGCATCGTGGCGACCGCTGCGCGGTCTTCGGTCCCCAGCCCATCTTCGAGCACCGCGTCGAGGCCCGCCCGTGCGGTGGTGAACGCGGCCTCGGCGTCGGCCTCGAGCGCGCCGACGTCAACGGGTGTCCCACGGGCGCGAGCGACATCGAGCCGGTCCCGGGCCGACCGGGCCCCGAGGTACGCCGACTCCGCTCGTGCCAGGGTCTCGTCGCCGGTCATCGGGCCATGGTTCCACGACCCGGCAGCGGGATGCGAGGCTGTGTCACGATCGCGCCCATGGAGCTCACCTTTCTGGGCGGAGCGCGCACGGTCACGGGCTCGCGCCACCTCGTCGACACCGGTCGTGCGCGCGTCCTCGTCGATTGCGGCATGTTCCAGGGCAGCCCGGACGACACGATGCGCAACCGCGTCCCGCTCGGCTTCGACCCCCGGACCCTCGACGCGGTCGTCCTGACCCACGCGCACCTCGACCACTGCGGGCTGCTGCCGCTGCTCGTCGCCGGCGGCTTCCGCGGCGCGATCGTGTGCACCGCGGCGACGGCCGAGCTCGCCCGGCTCGTGCTCCTCGACTCGGCGAAGCTCCAGATCGAGTTCGCAAAGCGCGCGACCCGCCGCGATCGGAAGCACCCGGAGCGTGCCGAGGAGGAGGACGTGCGCGATGAGCGACTGTTCGACGACCTCGTTCGCCTCGCCGCGGAAGGGGCCGAGGCGCCGGGTGGCCCGGACCCCGAGGAGCTGCTGCGCGCGGCAGGGCCCGAGGTGGAGATCGAGCTCGACGGGCCGCTGTACACCGAGGACGAGGTCAACCTCACGCTGTCGCTCCTGCGGCCGATCCCGTATGACCAGCCATACGAGGCTGCCCACGGGGTGCACGTCACGCTCCTGGACGCCGGCCACATCCTCGGGTCGGCACTCGTGCACATGCGCCTCGCCCGGGCGGGCGGTGGCCGCGACACGGTGATCGTGTTCTCGGGCGACCTCGGCCGGCCCGGGACGCCGATCCTGCGCGACCCGACGCCCGTGGATCAGGCCGACTTCGTGGTGTGCGAGTCGACGTACGGCGGACGTGAGCACCAGGCCGGGGACGCGGCGATCGACGCGCTCGCGGACGTGGTCAACGACGCCGTCCGGCGGAAGGGCGTGCTGCTGATCCCGTCGTTCGCCATCGGTCGGACCCAGGAGATCGTGTGGCAGCTGGACCGGTTGCTCGCGACGGGACGGATCCCGCAGATCCCGCTGTTCCTCGACTCGCCCATGGCGAGAGGTGCGTCCGACATCTATCGGGCCCATCCCGAGGCGTACGACGAGGAGACCGCCGCGCTCCTCGCGGCACACGAGGAGCCGCTCGACTTCCCGGGGCAGCGCGTCGTGCAACGGGTGGAGGAGTCACGCGCCATCGCCCGTTCGGCGCCGCCGTACGTGATCGTCGCGTCGAACGGGATGCTGACCGGCGGCCGGTCGGTCGGCCACGCCGAACGCCTGTTGGGCGACCCGTCCGCGACCGTGCTGTTCGTCGGCTACCAGGGCGAGGGCACGCTCGGCGGTCACCTGGTTCGAGGCGCCGAGACGGCGCGCATCGCGGGTCGCGCGATCCACGTCAAGGCGACGGTCCGGTCGCTGGACGGGTTCTCGGCCCACGCCGACGAGTCCGAGCTCCTGGGCTGGCTCGGCGCCTTCACGCGCGGCCGTCGACCGGGCGATCGGGGAGTCCCGCGGGACGTCTATCTCGTCCACGGGGACCCGCCCGCGCAGCAGGCGCTGCTGCCCAAGGTCGAGGCGTTGGGGTTCCGGACGTCCGTCCCGGCGTGGCTCCAGACCGTGTCACTCGACTAGCGGTGCGCCTCGCCTAACCGCGCGTCGCCTAGCCGTCCTCGGTCGTCGCGAACAGCTCGATGATCACGGGCTGTCGCCGCGTGACGCGATGCGCGATGGGGACCGCTAAGCCGTGGAGGACCGGGTGCTTGGCAGCGATGAGCCGGCCGGCGCGCGCGGCGTCGGGGCCGTCGACGAACCTCGTCCTCACCTGCACCGCCGGCCCCGTCGCGCGGCCACGTGTCGTCGACGGTGCCACGGTGGCCACGGGGTTCCTGCGAAGGCGCTTCGCCTTGCCGGACGTCCACCACGTGCGCATGAACGCGCGGTTGCCGTCGACGACCATGCTCATCGCGGTCGGAACACCGGTCCCGTCGCGGCGGAACGTCGTCAGCACGACGGTTCGCGCGGCGGCGAGTGCGGCGAGCGTCGACGGCTGAGCCGGGCTGGCGGCGGGCGCCGACTGAGGGGTGGCAGTCGATGTCTGGTCCACGGGAGCGTCTCCGGATGCGGGTTGTGACCCCGGGACGCAGCGGACCTACCGGGACGTGACATCCCCCAGCCGGGCGAGCTTGTCGGGGTTCGCGATCAGGTAGACGCGGGCGATGCGGCCCTCTCCTGCGTCGACCAGCATGGCCGCGACCGGCACGCCGCCGGTCCGGACGATCACGCCCGGAGCGCCGTTCAGCGAGGCGTGCTCGACGACGTCGGCCGGCGTGCCGCGACGCAGGATCGCCTCGAGGAACCGGCTCACCTTCTCGGCGCCGTGGATCGGGAGCCGCGGCGCGCGAACGCGTCCGCCGCCGTCGGCGACGAGCTCGACGTCGGGCGCGAGCAGCTCGAGGAACGGCTGGAGGTCCCCGCCGGCCGCCGCGGCAAGGAACCGGTCCGCCGCCAGGCGCGCCATGGAGTCGTCACGGGTGAAGCGCGGGGATCGCTCCTGCACGTGGGCCCGGGCCCGGCTGGCGACCTGGCGGATCGCCGCCTCGGACCGGTCGAGCATCGAGGCGATCTCGGCGTGGGAGTGGCCGAACGCCTCCCGGAGGACGTACACGACGCGTTCGAGCGGCGAGAGCGTCTCGAGGACGACGAGCAGGCCGTACGAGATCGTCTCGGCGAGCACGGTCGCGTCGAGCGGGTCGATCACGGTGTCCACGGGCTCGGGGAGCCACTCCCCGACGTACGACTCGCGTCGTGCCGCGACTCGCCGCAGCCGGTCCAGGGAGAGCCGAGAGGTCATCGTGACGAGGAACGCGCCGGGGTCGCGGACGCTGTCGCGCGGCTCGGCCGACCAGCGCAGCCACGCCTCCTGCACGACGTCCTCCGCGTCGGAACGCTCGCCGAGCATCCGGTACGCGACGGCAAGCATCCGCGGGCGGTTCGCCTCGAAGGCGGCGTCGAGATCGAGAGCCTGTGTCACCGGACCCGGGACGCGGGCGGGCAGGCGAATCGTGACATCGAGGCCAGCGTAGCCGCACTCCCCCCAGCGCGATCGCGGCAGGCGGCGGGCAGGGAGCCTTCGATCGGAGCGGATTCGCGCTGTCTTCGGCTACGATCCGGAGGCTCGAGGAGGTTCTGACCAGTGGCCGTGACCGTTCCTGCCGCTCCCCGCACCCCGGCGCCGCTCGCACCCGAGGAGCTCGCTCGCGTGCGGGCACCCTTCCGGCAGGCGACCCTCCTTCCGGCCCGCGCCTACCACGACGAGGCGATCCACGAGTGGGAGCGCGAGGAGATCTTCTTCCGGGACTGGATCGCGGTGGGGCGAGCGGAGGAGGTGCCCGAGCCCGGCTCGTTCCTCCTGCGCGACGTGTTCGGCGAGAACGCGATCATCGTCCGCGGCCGGG
>DATFQL010000034.1:0-14219 GCA_035264305.1 Candidatus Limnocylindrales bacterium
CGGTTCGATCGGTTCGTGGAGCGTCATGCGGCGACGATCTGGCGCGGCGGCCTGCCGAGCGTGACGCTCGCGAACGGCGGCGACCACCACGAGATCCAGCCCGAGCTCCCCGACCTCCTCGCGATCGCCGGCGCCGCGCACCCGTCGGCCCGGTTCGCGATCACCCGCTACGACTCGTGGCTGGATACGGTCCGGCCCTCGCTCGTCCGCCTGGAGACCGCGCCCGAGGCCACGGTCCACGGCGAGCTCCTGGGCGCGCGCGAGGCGTTCACGATCCGCGGCGTCAACTCCGCCCGCATCCCGCTCAAGCTCGCTCACGAGCGGACGGAGCGCGGCCTGCGAACGGCCGAGACGATCCTGTCGCTCGCCGCGCTCGCCCGTCCGGCGACGGCCCCCACGTGGCCGGCCGGGGCCTTGGCGCATGCGTGGCGCGAGCTCCTGCGCAATGCGCCTCACGACTCGATTCCCGGCTGCTCGACCGATCCCGTCCACCGGACGATGCTCGACCGCTACCGGCGCGCGGACGAGGTCACGGACCGGCTGCGCGCCGTGGCGATGGCCGCGCTCGTCGGCCGGGATGCCCCGTGGGAGCCGGAGCCGCTCGTGCGCGACTCGGTCTCGCTCGTGAACCCGCTGCCGATCGCGCGCCGCGCACTCGTCTCGCTGCCGGTCCCGGTGGGCCTCGTGGGTACCTCCGCCCTCGTCGCGGACCGCCCTGCCGGTCCCATCGCGGCGCAACCGGCCTCGTCGGCCGATGCCCTTGACGACCGGTTGCCGGCCGGGTCCCCGTTCGCCGCGCCGCGGGCGTGGCTCGCGGTCGACCTGCCCGCGTGGGGCGCGACAACCGTGACGCTCCGCCGGGGTTCGGTCCGGCAGTCCGGCGCGGCTCGCGTCGTCGACGACCGGACGATCGAGACCGAGTCGCTGCGGGTCCGGGTGACGGACGGGGCGCTCGAGCTCACCGACCGGCGGACCGGCCGGTCGTGGCCGCGCGTCGCATGGCTCGAGGACACCGCCGATGCGGGTGACGAGTACACGTACCGGGGGCTGGCGGGCGAGCAGCCATGGACCAGCCTCGGCCTTCGGCCGGTCGTCGACGTGCGTGAGGCAGGCCCGCTCGTCGTCGAGCTCGACGTCCGCTACGTCGCCCGCCTGCCGCGCCGGCTCGCGGCCGGCCTCGAGCGACGAACCGACGCCCGGGTCCGCGTCCCGATCACGGTCCGCGTCCGGCTCGCCGAGGGCGTCGACCACGTCGAGCTCGAGGTCATCCTCGACAATCGCGCCGAGGACCATCGGCTGCGGCTGCGGGTCGACGACGCGGAGCCGACGACGACGGTTCGTGCCGCGTCCCCGTTCGCGGTCCTGCGCCGCCAACCCGGCCCGCGCAGCGACGGCACGGGCTGGGACGAGATCCCGGAGCCGACCGACCACATGGCAGGGTTCGTCGCGGCGGGTTCCCTCGGCGTGCTCGCCCCCGGGATGCCCGAGTACGAGGCGCTCCGGAACGAGGATGGCGGCCTCGACCTGGCCGTCACGCTCCTGCGGTGCGTGGGGATGCTCGGTCGCGAGCTGCCGTCGCGGATGGGGGGTGCCGGCCCGTGGATCCCGACGCCCGACGCGCAGTGCCCGGGGGAGCACGCCATCCGGCTCGCGATCCTGCCGGCGCTCGACGCCTCCGGGCGTGCGGTCAGCGACACGGCGATCGCGCGCGCAGCGCAGGCATTCGCGACGCCGATCGAGGTGGGACCGCCCGGGACGCACCGGCCGATCCCGCTTGGGTTCGAGGGCGACGACCTCGTGTTCTCGGCGCTCAAAGCCGCCGAGGACGGCGACGGGTGGATCGTGCGAGCGTGGAACGCCGAGGACACGGACGCCCACGTGCGGCTCGCCGGCCCCGGGCTCATCGCCGAGCGGTGTCGCATCGACGAGCGTCCGCTCTCACCCCGCGAGGCGGGCGACGACCGGGTCGGGCCGTGCGCGATCGCCACGTGGCGGATTCGTCGCGCCTAGTCCCGCCCAGTCCGGCCTAGCTGCGCCGCACGAGCGTCCGGAACAGGTGGTCGAGGGTTGCCTGCGGATCCGCCGAAAGGCCCGTGTGCACGGGCGACGGCTGGATCATCGTCGACGCCGGCGAGACGAGCCAGTGAAAGCGCTCGGGCGCGCTCAACGCGGCGATCGGACCGGCAGCTCGATCGGCGGCCGCGATGCGCTCGATCAGCTCGAGATGCTCCCGGACCGACTCGGGGTCGCAGTCCGGCGACAGTGCGGCGAGCACGGCCTCGTCCAGCTCCGTCCGGGCTCCGAGGAACCGCAGCGGTCGGGAGTGCAGGACGATCCCGGCGTTGAACGCCTCGCCGCGCTCCACCCGGGGGACGACCCGGATGATCGAGTACTCGAACGGGCTCCGCGGCGCGTCAGGCGGCGCGGGCACGGTCCGCCTCCTCGACGAACGGGCGTGGCGGCTCGAGCCGGGTGAGCAGGTAGTCCACGTACGCGCGGCGGTGGGCTGCCGCGTCGGGGAGGGCGGCCTCGGGCTGCAGCCAGTCATCGGGGATCGCGGCCGTGATCCGCTCGAGGACGGCGCGGTCGACCCGCGGGGCGAGCCGGCTGTCCGCATCGGCGATCGGGCTCGCGAACGGGAGGAGCACATGATCCCGGACCTGCGGGAACGAGCGACGCGCGTGCGCACCCGGGTCGGCCCACGTGTGGTGCACGTAGAGCGCCGAGCCGTGGTCGATGAGATACGGCCGGCGATGCCACACGATGAGATTGGGGTTGCGAGCGGTCCGATCGACATTCGTCGTGTAGGCGTCGAGCCACACCACGTCCGCGGCGAGGTCCGGGTCGGGGTGCGGCCGTGCCGTCGGCGCGAAGGCGAGCGCCCCCGGCAGGAAGTCCAGGCCGATGTTCGTGCCCGCGCTCCGCTCGAGCAGGTCCTGGATCTCGCCATCGGGCTCTGCCTTCGAGAGCGCCGCATCGAGGTCGACGAGAACGAGGTCCGGCACGGGCAGGCCGAGGTGGCGGGCGAGCTCGCCCGCGACGAGCTCGGCGACGAGCGCCTTCCGTCCGTGCCCGGCGCCGAGCAGCTTCACGACGTACAGGCCGTCGTCATCGGCTTCCACGAGCGCGGGCACCGAGCCGCCTTCGCGCAGCGGGGTCACATACCGGGTGGCGACGACCGTTCGGAGCACCGGGCGAGTGTAGGCGCGGCGGGAGTGCCGTTGCCGCCACCCGTCGCGGGGAGTAATTTGCACACGCAACTACCGAGGTTGACCAGCTGGAGCCCCATGGACGACACCATCCGACGAGCCCTGGACCACGGGCACGTCATCGACATCACCACCACCGGGAGGCGGACGGGGCGTCCTCGGCGGATCGAGATCACCTTCCACAACCTCGACGGCCGCCTCGTGATCAGCGGCGTCCCGGTCAAGAACCGCACCCGGGCCTGGCTCCGCAACCTGGAGGCCGACCCGCGGATGACGCTCCACCTCAAGGGCTCGGCCGCGGCAGATGTCGAAGGCACGGCCCGGATCGTCGCGGACCCGGCCGAGCGCCGCGGCCTCCTGGCCGGTGTCGCGCGCAAGTGGGGCCGCGCCGACGTCGACGCGATGGTCGCGGACAGCCCGCTGATCGAGGTCAGCGTTGCCGGCTACCCGGCGTAGCGACCGGGCTATTCAGAGATCGGAGCCGGGCTCGTCGTCGATCGCCTGCGGATCGCGGTTCCCGCCGCTCCCGGTGTTCGGATCACCTGATCCGCCGCCGCTCGGGTCCGGCGCATGCTCTCGCGGCGCCGTCTCGTCGGCGTTCACCGGGTGCCCGCCGAGCTCGCCGCTCGGCTTGCGGTCGGGCGCGTCGGTGCGATCCTGCTGCTGCAGGTCGCCCTGCGGGTCGTCCATCGTCTTCTCCTCGTCGCGTCGGGCGTCGGGCGTCGAGCGTGGCGGCCTACCGGCCCGGCTCGTCGCCCAGCGGCTCGCGCACGGTCGCCGCGACGTCTGCCGGCTGGCCCGCGGGGATCGACCCGCCGAGTGCACCGCGCTCGTCGAACTCGAGCTCTCCGGCCGCGGGATCGCCCGACTCGGACCGGTTGACAGCCTGGCTGACGGCGTCGGCCGTCTGGTTCGCGGCCTGCGTCGCGGCGCCACGCGCCTGGCCGACGCCCGTGATCGCCTGTCCCACATAGGCCGACAGGTCCGTCGCCGGCACCTTCTCGACGAGCGTCTCGAGGCGGTCCGCGAACGGCTTGCCCGTGTCGGGTCCCGCCTCGGGCGCACCCGCGAGCGGATCGACGCCACGGACGCGCAGCCCGTGACGATAGACGAGATGCGTGCCGTACCAGCTGGAGACCATGAGGCCGGCTGCCGAGGCGAGGTTGAGCAGCCGGACGAAGATCCCGACGCGGCCCGTCGACCGGAGGAGCACCTGGAGCGCGACGGCGCCGATCACCCCGGCGTTGAGCATCCCGTGCGCGTTCGCCAGGCGCTTCGCGTCGGAGCCCTCGGGGATCTCGCGGTAGTCCTGGTAGCCCGTGGCCGCGGCCGCGCCACCGGTGATCAGCGCGAACAGCAGCGTGAAGAATGACGCCACCTTGAACGACTTGCGACGCGTGACGAGGTGGAGCAGGTCGAACGCGACGCTCGTCGGTACGAGCGCGGCGGGAAAGTCGTTGATGACGGGATGGACCGGGTTCTCCGCGTACGTGAGCTTGGGCATGGCACGTCCTCCTGGCCGGCGACCGCCGGGAGCGCAGCGTGCCGCGCCGGAGCGTTCGGCCGCGCCAGCAGGACGCTGCTCGCGCTTGCAGCGGTGTGGCGGGCGCGTCAGGCGGCCTCGGCCTCGACGAGCGCGCGGAACCGCTGCAGTGCCCCCTGCAGCTCCGCGTTGATCCGACGCTCCGCCTCCCGGGCGATGAACCCGAGCAGCGGCGGCGAGCCGATCTCGATCTCGAGGACGACCCGCGTCGCGCCCGGCTGGTTGGCGTCGAGCCGCGTCCGGACCTCGATCGACAGCGGTCCCGCGGAACCCCCGATCACGACGATCGAGGGCGGACGCAGCTGGCGCACCGTTCCCGTGACCTCGACGTTGCCGGCACCGGCGCCCATGCGGAGACGCACCCGGCTGCCGACCGTCAACGTGGGGTCGAGGAGGGCCGCATCGACCACCTCGGGCAGCCAGCGGGGGAGGTCCTCGATCCGGGTCGCCACCCGGTACACCGTCTCGGCCGGGTAGGGGAGCTGGAGCGACGCGCCGACCTTGCCCATCAGCCGCCCGGCTCGGTGAGGCGCTCGACGAGGCGGTCGAGCTCCGCGTCGTCGAGGCCGTGTCGGGTGAGCAGCGCCCGCGCGCCGCCGTGCGCCGCGTCGAGATGATCGAGGGCGGTGCGCATGTAGATGGGCGTGGACTCGACGATGAGCTCAGGGTGCCGCCAGTCGTCCGGCTCGATCACGGCCGTGGCGGGCTGTGCGAAATAGGCGGCCGAGAGCGCGTAGTCGTCCACGATCGTGGCATGGTCGACGCCGACCAGGTCGAGCAGCAGGGCGATGGTCACGCCGGTCCGGTCTTTCCCTGCCGCGCAGCCGATGATCGCCGGCATGCCGTCATCCGCGAGCAGCGCGCGCACGACCTCGGCGAGCTGGGTCGCCCGGACGTCGAACACGTGGCGGTACATCCCCGCAAGGCCTGCGTGCGGCGTCGGGTCGTCGGCGAGGAGTGCGATCGGCGTGTAGCGCACCCGACCGGCGGGATCCGGTCCCGCGAACACGTTCGGAGCCCGGTCCAGCTCGTCGGGCCAGCGGAGGTCGATGACCTGCCGGACGCCGAGGTCGACCAGCGACTGGCGCGCATGGGCCGGGAGCCGGGTCAGCTCGTCGGAGCGGAGGAGCGTCCGCCAACGGGTCCGACGGCCGTCGCGCGCCGGATAGCCACCGACGTCCCGGACGTTCCGCGTCCCGTCGAGGGTGAGGTGCCGCGCGGGCGCATCGATCACTCGCACAGGGTAGCCGGGACGGCGGGACGCGTGCGGCGGGAGTCCCGCGTCCGATAGTGCTTCCGGGGGATGCGCGTTTCGGGAAGCAGAGGGTACGGTCAGGAAACCAGCTGCCCGATGGCCGGCCCATCGCACCACCGCCGGCTCGCCTGGAGATCCACCCGTCGTGACCGATCTCGCACGCCTCGCGCCCCGATCCGCAGGCGCCGTCGCCGATACCGAGCTGCTCCGCGTCGCGCGTACCGACCTCGACGAGGCGGAGACCGCCGCCCACCTGACCATCGCCGACCGTATCCGCGGCCTGGCCGCGCTTCGCCCGATCCGCTCGCCCGACGTCGCGAGCGTCCCGGTGCGCCTGGACGGCTCCCGGGACTGACGGCCGGCACAGCGGCCGCGCACGCGGGCCGAGCCCACCTGGCGACACGGTTCACGACGTTTGTCCATGCCGGGCCATGCCCGATGGCGGTCGGTCCACCGCCCGGCTCCGGCCTACGGTACGGACATCGAACGGACCGCCAACATTCGGACCAATCCGCCGGCGCGTCGTTCCTCCGGCGGGATGCCGGGCGGCGGCGGAGTCGGAAATCCTGTCCAACGGGCGGTCCGTTTTCGATTCCCCCATGTCGCGCAATGCGCCGTTCTGCGAATTCCCCCCACCCGTCGAACCGTGCACGATCAGCGCGTCCATCAGCCGGGGGGCAAGGAAGCATCGTGCCGGCGCGTCTGACCCCCAGGCTCCAGGCGTTCCCTGCCGAGGATGTCGCGTTCCGCCGGTTCGTCGCCGACGCGTTCGCGACGCTCCTGGCGGAGGTCGACGCGCGCCCCGAGACGCTGCTCGAGCCAGAGGAGCTTCAGCTCAGGCTCCGTGCCCGGTATCCCGCGGCCGTCGTTCGCCCGCGGGACCGCCTTGCCGACCCGGGCGACGGCGACGTGCTCTGGTACGTGTACCGCTTCGGCTCCGTGTCGCCCGGCCTCCGCTGGTGGGAAGAACCGGGGCATGCGTGGGCGATCATCGATGACGATCGCCGGTTCGTCGAGGTGTCGACCTCGCTGACCGAGATCGTCGAGGCGCCGCGCGACGCGATCATCGGGCAGCTCGTGGACGTCCTCGCGAACCCCGAGGATGCGAGCGCGCTCGAGGACATCCGGGCACTGTGGGCCGAGTTCATGGAGCGCGGCGAGCTCCACGCGACGCTCCGCTTCCGCCGCCTCGACGGTTCCCCGCGCGAGATCCAGTACCACGTGACGCGCGAGGGGGCGGGTCCTGAGCGTCACCTTGCCGTGGTCCGCGAGGTGGAGGGGCCCTAGCGCCGGCCCTCCTCGAAGGCGCGCTTCGCCCCGGTCACGGCTGCCTGGACGCCGTGCCGCGCGGCGAACGAGGCGAGCACCTCGTGGAGCCATCCGACCGGGCCCCACAGCGTGGACCGGAGCTCGGCGGCCTGGTGGATCCAGGTCCCCGTCCCGCGTGCCTCGAACGTGATGATCAGCGCGCTCTCCATTGCATGCGCGAAGGAGACGTGCACCTGGCGCGACAGGGGGCGGTGCTCGACGATCTCCCACTGCTCGGTGGCGGGCAGGCCGGCGAGGCGCGTTCGTTCCCGGTACACGCAGCCGACGCGCGCCGGTCCCGAGACGTACAGGATCTCCTCGACGAACGGCACCCAGCGCGGCGTCCCGGCGATGTCGTCGTAGAGCTGCCAGACCTCCTCGCGTCGCGCGCCGACCAGCGCCTCCGCTTCCACCCGTCGCATCCGCCCAGTATCCCAAGGTGGGGAGGCGATCGGGCAGCCGGGCAGCGAGGGCCCCCCGCGCTCAGCGACCGGCCGCCTCCGCCTCCCGCGCCGCGACCCACAGCGCGCGCCGCGCCACCTCCAGCCGGTCGACCGCGGCGAACGCCTCGTCCGAGATCGCGGACTCGACGTGCGTCCGCAGGCCCGCCGCGAGCCGTCTCGCCCATCGACGCCCGATGAACCCGGCATGGAGACCGAGCAGCCGCGCGAGCACGAAGCCGACGATGAGCCCGACCGCGAGCAGCGCGAACGGGACCGGGATCGGCCCGAGGATCGGCACGTCAATGGACCCGACCGGCGGTCGAAGGAGGATCCACAGCACGATCCAAACGACCGAGAACACGATCAGCGCGAGAT
The DNA here is from genome assembly GCA_035264305.1 of Candidatus Limnocylindrales bacterium. GTDB lineage: Bacteria > Chloroflexota > Limnocylindria > Limnocylindrales > CSP1-4 > CAIXZV01. The sequence continues at coordinate 8,134 of DATFQL010000034.1, forward strand.
TGAGCGTCTGGCCGATCCCCAGCAGCGTCCAGATCCGGCTCGTCGGTGGCTCGAGATCGGGCTGCGCCGCGATCGCGCGGTCGACCGCGCCGGCCAGCCGGCCCTCCAGCGCACCCGGCTCGGCAGCCTCCGCCAGGGCGGGACGGAGGGCCGACGGCGTCGCCGGCAAGGCCTCGAGCACCGCCTCGCGGACCGGGGCGGCCGGGCGTGTCATGGATCCCCGGGAACGCCAGCCGCGCAGATACTCCGATGGATTCGCGACCCGCCGCTCGCGACCCGACGCGCGGTACACGAACGACGTGAGCCACCCGAGCGGGCCGGCGCCCCGCGGCCGGGCGGTGGCACGCGTGGCCGCGACCGCCTGACGCTCGGCGCCGCGGAGGTCGACGACCCGGAGGGTCTCGGTCACGGCGGACTCGATCGCCCGTCGCCGCCTCGGCTCCTCGATCAGGGCCCGTCGCCCGTGCTCCCCCCACGCGCCGGCGCCGCGCGCCAGCGTCTCCACGGCGTCCACGGTCGCCGCGGCGAGCCGTCCCGCCACGACCGCCTTGGCGTCGATGCCCTCGTACAGCCACGCTCGGAAGGGGGCGACCCCGTCGCGCCCGCCGGCCGCGGAGACCACGACGACGTCGGGCCGCGACGACGATGATCCGACGAGCTCGGTGGCGAGGACACGACCGAGGTGCGTCTGCACCCGATCCGCGTCGTCCGGGGCCAGCCGGTCGGACTTGTTGAGGACGACGACCTGTCGGTCCAGCCGCGGGATCCAGGCGCGCAGGAAGCCGTCGTGGAGCAGCGCGTCCGCGTACTTCTCCGGGTCGGTGACCCACGCGACCGCATCCACGCGGGGCAGCACCTGCTCGACCGTCGCCCGGTGCTCGGGCTCGAGCGAGTCCACGTCCGGCAGGTCGAGGATCACGACGCCCTCGAGCGCCTCCTCGTCGTGCAGCCGGCGCTCGCCCACGCCCAGGCGCTCGAGCAGCGGCGCAACGCGTGGGGCCGCCGAGGTCGACACCCACGCCACGGGTCGGCCTGTCGTGGGGCGGCGTGCGCCCGCCTCGCTGACGGTGCGCCCCGCGAGGGCGTTGAGGAGGGACGACTTGCCGACGCCGGTGCCGCCGACGAGGGCGAGCACATACGCGTCCGACACGAGGCCGAGCCGTTCCTTCGCCTCGGCGAGCACGGATTCCGCGCCGCTCGCGTCGAGGTCCAGGCCGCGGGCGGCCCCGATCGCGTCGTCCAGCGCGCCTAGACACCGGTCGATCCCGCTCGCGCCGCGGCGGACGGCAAGCCGCCGCGCGCGCTCGCCCGGGATCGTCGTGGTCATCGGGCGTCGGCGGGCTCCAGGCCCGCAACTGCACCCGTCGGCGTTGCCTGCGCTTCCGCCGCGAGCGAACGGGCGTCGAGCGGCACGGCGGGCTGCAGCGCGGCGACCTCGCCCGCGGTCGCACGCAGCCGCGCCGCAAGGTCGCGCAGGTCGGCGCCGTCGCGAACGAGCCCCCGATATCGCCCGAGCTCCTCCTCGAACGACTCGGCGAGCGCCGCGGCGAGCCGGCTGCGAGCCCCCTCGATCATCTCGACGAGCGCCGCCTCGCCGAACAGTGCCTCGAGGAGCTTCTGGTTGAGGAACGCCGTTGCCGCCGCCACCCCCACCTCTGCGCCCGTCACGCCGCCGGTGTGGGCGAACGTGGCCAGCATTACGCCGATCCCTGCAGCGTTGACGCCGATCGACGCGCCCTTCGCGAGGCGGCGTTTGCCACCGCCGGTCGACTGGACGTCCATCGCGATCGAGTCGACCCACCCCTCGAGGCGGCCGGTCAGGCGCTCATCGAACCGTCGCGAGGGGCCCCACAGCTCGGGATCGTCCGTGACCGCGTCGCGCGTGGCCGGCTCGTCGGCCCAGTCGGCGGCCGTCCGGCGCGCGGCCTCGGCCGCGTGCGACCGGGCGAGGGCGACGATGTCCGCGAGGGCGTCCTCGCGCACCTCGGCGACCGGTGCGCGCGGCGTGCCGCGGATGAGCGCGGACAGCGTCCCGCGGACCTTGCCGATGCCGCTCGAGAACAGTCTCGTGACCTCGTCCGCGCCGACGAACGCCTGCCACTGGCGGAGCGCCTCGGCCCGGAGGAACGTGCCGCGCGCGAGATCGTCGCGCAGCGACGCGAGCTCGGTCTCGAACGCGTTCTGGGCGGTCCGGCGCAGGGCGTCGGCCTCGATCGCCTCGTGATCGGCGTCGTCGGCCACGCGCTGGAGCAGGGGCGCGAGCCCCGCGAGGCTCCCGGCGAGCGCCCGGGCGGCCAAGGCACGTCGCGCGTCCCGGTCCCGCCCGAGGGCGTCGATCCGCGCGCGCAGCGGGGCCACCGCCTCGCTCGTGAGCCCGTCGATGTGGTCGTCGACGGCGCCCTCGGGGATCGGCAGGACCTGGAGCGCGCCGGCCTCGGGCGTCGCCGGGTCGAGACCGTGGGCGTCGATGCCGAACTCCGCGAGGAGACGGTCGACGTCGTCGAGCACGGCGACGCGATCCGCGGCGAGCTCCGGCATGCGGTTCACGACGACCACGAGCGGCAGGCCGCGGTCGCGCGCCCGCAGGAGGACGTCCCACGGCACCCGGTCCGCGTAGCGTGTGGCGGTGGTCACGAAGATGCCGAGGTCGGCGGCCTCGGCGAGGCGATCCGTGAGCTCCCGGTTCGCGTGCTCGATCGAGTCGACGTCCGGGGCGTCCACGAGCGCGATCCCCCGAGGTTCACCCTCGTCGGAGACGATCCGGAGCCGGTCCCCCGCGAGCGTCACGAGCGGGGCGCCCTCCGCGAGGAGCGCGTCGCGATCCTCGGGATGGACGACGGCGACCAGCTCGCGGGTCGTCGGACGGAGCACGCCCGACTGCGACACGGCGCGCCCGGCGAGCGCGTTGACGAGGCTCGACTTGCCGGCGCCCGTGGGGCCGATGAGCAGGACGAGGAGCGGGGCATCGAGGCTTCGTGCCCGCGGCAGGACGTGCCCCGCGACGTGATCCCGGAGCCGGGAGGCGCGTCGGGCAGCCTCGTCGCCCACGATCCGCTCCGATGCGCGCTCGACGGCGAGCGCGTCGACCCGTTCTGCGAGCGCGTGAAGATCCGGTTCGGTGGCCACGATGCCCTGACCCTGCCCGAGACGTCGCCGCACCCGCAGCAGCCGGCGGCGTCGCGCCGTGACGGTCGTCTCGCAGGTCGCCGCGCGCTGTTCGGGCAGCCGTCGTCGACCGTCGTCACCCGTTCATGACAGGTCCTGTCATGGTCGAGCGGTACGGTGTGGACATCGAGAACGACGAGCGACGAGGTCCCCGATGCTCCACCTGCATCAGCTCAGCAGCGCGATCCAGGCGGACCGCGAGCGCGAGATCCGCGAGCGCCTGCCGCGCACCCGCGGGCTCGCCTCCGGCAGCCGCCATCCCGAGGTCCCCGACTCCGGGGTGGTCGTTGCAGGTGCCCGGCGTCCGGAGCTCCGGCGAGAGCCGCGACCGGCGTTCGGCTTCTGACGAAGGTCAGACGGCGGCGTCCGACCCGCGGTCCGGCGACGCGGCATAGACGGCTGACGCCTCTGCCGCCAGTGCCGCGATCTCGGCCCGCAGCTCGGGCGGCTCGAGCACTTCGACCGCCCCGCCGAGGGCGAGGAGACGCCCGGCGACCTCGCGCGGCCAGTCGAGCGTGAGACGCAGCGTCCGCCACGCAGGATCCGGGTCGGGCAGCTCCGTGCCACCGGCGAGCGTCGGCGTGTCGAGCACGTCCTCCAGCCACCGTGACGCGCCGCGCCTCGCCCGCAGCGTGACCTGGATCCGGGGCGCCTCCCGCTCGTACGCCGCGGTGGACTCGGTCCAGTAGGTGGACAGGTCGAACCCGTCCGGACGGAGATACCGCTCGTCGGTCGCCCGGACATCGATCACGCGCGACACGCGGTATGTCCGCAGCTGCCCCTCGTGCGCCGCCACGAGGTACCAGTTGCCGGCCTTGAGCACGATGCCGAGCGGGTCGACGACGCGTCGGACGGAGCGGTCGCCCCGGTCGTACTCGAGCTCGATCCGCATGCCCTCCCAGACCGACTCCGCGATCGTCGCGAGCCACGGAACCGTGTCGCCCGGTCGGAACCAGCCTGCGGCGTCGAGATGGAATCGTTCGAGCAGCCGTGTCGCGCGGCCGCGCAGCTCCACCGGGAGCGCGGCCAGCACCTTGAGCCGGGACGACGCGACGACGGTGCCCAGCCCGAGCTCCGCCGCGGCGGCCGGCAGGCCCGACAGGAACAGCGCATCCGCTTCCTCGGTCGTCATGCCCGTCAGGCGCGTCCGGTAGCCGTCGATCAGCCGGATGCCACCGTGCGGACCGCGCTCCGCATAGACGGGGATCCCCGCCGCTCCCAGCGCCTCGACATCGCGGTGGACGGTGCGCACCGAGACCTCGAGCTCCTCCGCGAGCTCGGCCGCGGTCATCCCGCCTCGCGTCTGGAGGAGCAGCAGCAGCGAGAGCAGCCGGGACGCGCGCATCCCGGCATGGTAGCGAAACCGGACATGATCCGGCAGGAATATCCGTCGCGTCCATCCGCGCCGCCGTCGATCCTGTCATCTCGTCGTCGCGGCTGCGTGCGGCCGGCGGGGCTAGCATCATCGGGTGACCGATTCGCTCCCGCCCGATCGCGACGCCGACGCCCCCCGCCAACCCGTGGCAGACGCGGCCGACGGCATGCCGTCGCCCGGCTTCGCCGCCCTCGGGCTGGACGTGCGCCTGCTCCAGACGCTTGCCGACCTCGGGTACGAGGAGCCGACGCCGATCCAGCTCGCCGCGATCCCGCCGCTCCTCGGCGGGTCGGACATCCTCGCCGAGGCGCCCACGGGAACGGGCAAGACGGCCGCCTTCGCGCTGCCGATCCTCCAGCGGATCGCGGTCCGCCTCGACGAGGGGCGCGCGGCCGGCCGCTCGGTGGAGGGACGTGGCGCGGGAGGCGACGGTCGAGGCGCCCGCCCCAGCGCCCTGGTGCTCGCGCCCACGCGCGAGCTGGCGATGCAGGTCGCGGAGGCGATCCACCGGTACGGCAAGCGCCTCGGGGTCCGCGTCGTTCCGGTGTACGGCGGCCAGCCCATCACGACCCAGCTCCACCGCCTCGCCCGCGGTGTCGACATCGTCGTCGCCACCCCGGGTCGTGCCGTCGACCACCTGGATAGGGGAACGCTCCGGTTCGAGGACGTCGAGACCGTCGTGCTCGATGAGGCCGACGAGATGCTCGACATGGGCTTCGCCGACGACCTCGAGCGAATCCTCGGCTCGCTGCGGGAGCTCCGCCAGACGGCCCTGTTCTCGGCCACGATCGCGGGTCAGATCGCGCGGCTGGCCGAGCGTCACCTGCGCCACCCGGTCCGCGTGCAGGTCGAACCCGAGGACACGGCGGCCGGCGAGCCGGCCAGGGTCAGGCAGGTCGCGTACGTCGTCCGTCGCGCGGACAAGCTCACGGCCCTCGGGCGGATCCTCGACCTGGAGGACGGCGCGGCCACGCTGGTCTTCGCCCGCACGCGCGGCGAGGTCGACGACCTCGCGGAGGCGCTGTCGGGTCGGGGACGGGACGCGGCCGCGCTCCACGGCGGCCTCTCGCAGGAGCAGCGGGACCGGATCATGACGCGGTTCCGCGACGGGGCCCTCGACGTCCTCGTCGCGACCGACGTCGCCGCGCGCGGCCTGGACATCGGGCACATCTCGCACGTCGTGAACTACGACGTGCCCTCGTCGCCGGACACCTACGTGCACCGCATCGGCCGGACGGGGCGTGCGGGACGCGAGGGCGTGGCGATCACGCTGGTCGAGCCGCGGGAGCACCGGCTCGTCCGGGACATCGAGCGCACGATCGGCCAGCCGCTCCAGGTCGAGGGGCTGCCGACCGTCGCGGACGTGCGGGAGCACCGGCTCGACCTGCTCGCCGCGACCCTCCGCGAGGCCCTCGTCGGCGGCGACACCGACCGCTATCGAGGGGTGGTCGAGGCGCTCGCCCAGGAGTACGACGCGGTCGAGATCGCGCTCGCCGCGATCAGCCTCGCCGATGCCGAGGCACGGGGCGCGGAGGACGCCACCGAG
>DATFQL010000035.1:0-6251 GCA_035264305.1 Candidatus Limnocylindrales bacterium
GGCCGGACGAAGTACCACCCGGACAGCGTCGTGCTCGACCTCATCGAGCGCGTCGCGGCTGCCGGCCACCTGGACCGCCTCGTCCTCGGGCTGGACCTCGGGTCCCGCGAGTATCTGCGCGCGTACGACGGCGGGCCAGGCCTCCGGTACCTCATGGCGACGTTCGTCCCGCGGCTCAGGCAGCGGCTGGGCGAGGACGCGACGGCGCGGATCCTCGTCGCCAACCCGGCGCGGCTGTACGCCCTGCCGGCATGACCGGCCGCGACGACATGATCGTCATCGGGTCCGGGGAGGTTGTCGCGTGACCCTGACGACGCGTGGCCGCTTCGAGGGACGGAACATCGTCGTGACGGGCTCGACCGGGATGGCGGCCTCCGCTGCACGCGCCATCGCCGCCGAGGGCGGCGGCGTGTTCGCCGTCTCGCGGACCGAGGCCCATCTCGCCTCCCTCGCGGCGGAGATCCACGCAGCCGGCGGGACGTGCACGTGGTATGCCGCGGACCTGCGCCGCGAGGACGAGGTCGCGGCGGCGTTCCGTGCATTCGACGCGCGCGCCGGTCGCCTGGATGCCGTCTACAGCGTCGCCGGGATCAGCGGCCGGCGATTCGGCGACGGGCCGCTCCACGAGGCAACGCTCGAGGGCTGGGAGACGGTCATGGCAGCCAACGCGACGAGCCAGTTCCTCGTCGCTCGCGCCGCGATCACGCGGATGGTCAGCCAGGACCTCGATCCCGTCGGGTCGCGCGGCGTCGTGCTCCTGATGTCGAGCGTCCTTGCCAGCCGACCGGCGGCCGAACACTTCGGGACGCACGCGTACGCGGCCAGCAAGGGCGCGATCGAGTCTCTGGCGCGGTCGGCTGCCTCGACCTACGCGCCGCGCGGGATCCGGGTCAATGCGATCGCCCCGTCGCTGATCGCGACGCCGATGAGCCGGCGCGCCCAGGACGATCCGGCGATCACCGGGTACCTGCAGGCGAAGCAGCCGCTGGCGCGCGGTCCGATCGACCCCGACGCCGTCACGCCGGTGGCGCTCCACCTGCTCTCGGACGAGAGCCGGATGATCACGGGGCAGGTGATCGGGGTCGACGGCGGCTGGAGCGTCAGCGAGCCGCACGGTGCTGCACCGGCCTGATCCGCCCCACAACCGACCGGACCGGAATAGGGACTCGTCCGTATGGCGGCCCGACGTTGCTGGGGCGCACCGTAAGCATGGCCCATCCGTTGTGGGCCGCCGCCGAAGGTACTACCGTGGCGCCGTCGTCACCGCCGGGAGGTCCACCATCACGATGTCGCGTCTCCGCCTGATCGTGGCAGCTGCATTCGCGCTCGCCCTCACGCTGCCCACCACGGCACTCGCCGCGAACCTCGACGTGGGTGGGACCGTGACCAACACCGACGGCACGCCCGCTGTCGGCGCCGAGATCACGATCCTCGTCCAGGGCACGGACACGATCCTTGCCACGAAGAGCGACGAGTCCGGCGCGTGGGCGCTGCAGCTCGATGTCGAGCCGGGCGCGGTCCTCGAGGTCAACGGCACCGGCGTGCAGGTCACGTCGGAGCCGGACAGCGAGGGCTGTATCACGTCCACGACGCCGAGCGGCCAGACCAACGCGACGATCCCGGCCGAGGGCGCCGTGCCCGCGATCGACTTCCCGCTCGACACCCTGCTCACCGGAGAAGTGTGCGCCGCGACGCCGACGCCTCCGGATACGGGCGGCTCGGGTGGCGGCTCCGGCGGCGGCTCGGGTGGCGGCTCCGGCGGCAGCGACAAGCCCGCCGCAGAGAAGCCGAACACGGCCGGCGTGACGCCGCCGTCGACCGACACCATCAGCGAGGCCGGCCCGGACTCGTCGCGCCCCGGGATGATCCTCGTCCTCGGCACGCTCGCGGTTCTGAGCGCGGCCGTCCTCGTGGCCACGAATCGCCGGGGGGCGCTTCGCCGCTGAGGCGAGGCGGGAGCTCCCCGCCAACCGATGGCGCCGCTACGCGGCCGGCGCCTCGCCGTCGATCCAGCCCGCGCCGCGGGTCACCCGCCGCACCTGCAGCCGATCGTCGAGCTCCACGATGTGCGCCCGCCTCCCGGGCAGCAGGCGGCCCCGGTCGTCGGCCCCGAGGAGGGCAGCGGGGTTCGCGGACGCGGCCAGGACCGCTGCCACGACACCCTCGGCACGGGCGACGTTCCGGACCGCGGTGTCGAGCGCGATGATCGAGCCCGCGAGCGTGTCGGTCCCCGCCAGCACCGCCCGCCCGTCACGGACCTCCACGTCGAGCTCGCCGATGCGCCCGCTCCCTGACCCCGATCCCGCCATCGGCAGCGCATCCGAGATCAGCACCAGGCGTTCGGCGGGCTTGGTCCGGGCGACGAGCGGCCACAGGGCCGGATGGACGTGGTTCCCGTCCGCGATGAGCTCGACGTACGCCGCATCCTCGAGGAGCGCGGCCACGGCAAGCCCCGGCGCGCGATGGTCGACGCCGGTCATCGCGTTGAACAGGTGCGTCGTCGAGCGGGCGCCGGCCGCATAGCCCGCGCGTGCCTCATCGACCGTCGCCTGCGAATGACCGAGCGACGCGGCGACGCCCTCGGCGGCGAGCCGGGCGATGAGCTCGAGTGCGCCGGGCAGCTCGGGTGCCACGGTCACGATGCGCAGGCCGTCGAGCAGCGGCTCGAGGAATCCGCGGTCCACCGACGCGGGGTCTCGCAGCAGGGCCTGGGCGTGCGCGCCGCGCCGGGCCGGTGCGAGGAACGGGCCCTCGAGGTTGAAGCCGAGCGGCTGCGCCCCGTCGTCGGGAGCGACCGGCGTCCAGGACCGCACGCGCCGGGCGAAGCCCGGCAGCTCGTCGGTGGGGATCGTCGGGGCGGTCGGCAGGAACGAGGTCACGCCGTGCCGGAGCAGCGCGCGCGCCATGCCCGACAGCGCTTCGGCGTCGCCCGTCGCGTCGTGGCCGCCCCACCCGTGGACGTGGACGTCGATGAAGCCCGGGACGTAGGTGGGGCCGGACGCCGCCGCCCGGTCGTCGGGATCCGGTTCGACCGAGCGGATCCATCCCTCGTCCAGCACGACTCGCCCAGGGACGACGCCCTCGTCGAGGACGAGCCGGCCGCGGAGGACCTCTGCGGTCACCTGGCCGGCTCCGGCTCCACGTCGAACAGGATGTCGAGCGCGTACCTGTCCGCCGGATAGCGGCTCTCGGTCGACTCGATCCGGCGGCCCTGCGCGTCGAGGATCACGCGCCGCTCGACGAGCAGCGCATCGCCCTTGCGCAGCCCGAGGATGCGAGCGTCCTCGTGCGTCGCCGGTGCCGCCGCGATCGTCGCAGTGCCGCGCCGGAGGTGGTAGCCGCCCTTCGCGAGCGCATCGTGGAGGGACCCACCCTCGAGGTCGGCGCCCATCACGACCGTCCCGGTCGCGCGGATGAGGGTCGCCGTCTCGACCGCGATCGGCTCGTCGTCAGCCAGGCGCAACCGCCGGAGCGCCACGACCGGCTCGCCGGTCGCGAGCCCGAGCGCGGCGGCCTCGGCGGCCGAGGACGGCCGGATCTCGCGGTTGAGCAGCCGCGAGCTCGGGTGGCGGCCGCGGCGCTCCATCTCGCGCGAGAACGTCATGAGGCGATCCGCGCGGCGATGGGTCGGCGGCTCCGCGACGAAGCTGCCGCGACCGGGCACGCGCATGACGAGTCCATCGTCCGCGAGCCGCTGCATCGCGTTGCGGGCGGTCATCCGCGACACGCCGAACTCGGCGCACAGCTCGGCGTCCGATGGCAGCGCGTCGCCCGGGGACAATGCCGCGATGCGCTCGCGGAGGGCGAGCTCGATCTGGCGCCACTGCGGGACGTAGCGGGTCAACGTCATGCGGGGGTCGCCGCGGTGACGACCGCGGCCCGCTCAGCGCCGTGTACCGCGGCCCCGATCGCGCCCGCCCACGTGCCGAGCTCCGCCGCGACGAGCGACACGTCGTCCAGCGAGGTGGTGCGGACGCGCCTGTGGAGCTCGGCGAGGATCGGCTCGAACAGCAGGCTGCCCGCTGCCGCCACGCCACCGCCGATCACGATCCTGTCCGGCGACACGAGCGTGACCAGGTTTGCGATGCCGATGCCCAGGTAGCGCCCCACCTGCGCGAGCCCGTCGAGCGCCCGCCGGTCGCCGTTTCGAGCCCGCGCAACCGCCTCCTCGGCCGACGGCGAGGCGCACGCGAGCGCGATCTGATCGGCTCGCGCGTATGCCTCGACGCAGCCACGGTTGCCACATCCGCACCACGGCCCATCCGGGTCGATCGTCTGGTGGCCGATCTCGCCCGCGGTCCCGTCGTGGCCCTGGTGGACCCGCCCGTCGATCGCGATGACCCCTCCGACACCGGTCCCGAGCGTGAGGCCGATCATGCTGCTCGCCCCACGACCGGCGCCGAGGCGCAGCTCTGCGAGACCGAATGCTCGGGCGTCGTTGATCAGCGCGGCCGGGAGTCCGAGGGCGTCACCGACCGGGCCGGCGACGGGGCGGCCGGCCCAGGCACCGGGCACGTTGACGAGGAACCGGGTCGCGCCGGTCGCGGGGTCGTACAGGCCCGGGATGCCGATGCCGACCGACTCGATGTCCGGCCACCAGGCGGCGACCTCGGCGCCCATCGAGGCAAGGCGGCCGACCACCGCGTCGGGCCCTTCGCCGGCCGGGGTGCGGCCCTGGCCGGTCGCGAGGGAGCGCCACTCGCCGTCGTCCCGTTCCACGACCGCCCATTTCGTGTTGGTCCCGCCGAGGTCGAGCCCGAGGTGGCGCGACGCGCGCGTCACCGGGCGCGTCGCCGGTTGCGCCGCGGACAGCCGGCGCGAGCCTCGTGCCCACCCATCGGCAGCCAGTATAGACAGGTCGGTGGCCACCGGCGAGGTCGGTGCTAGCCTCGGGGGCATGGCCGCGCCGCATCTCGCGCCGATCACGATCCCCCTCGACTTCAGCGTGTGGGCCGCCACCGACCTCCACGGCCAGCTGACCGCCGTGGACGCGCTCCTCGGCGAGGCCGGGCTCACCGATGGTGCCGGGCGCTGGACGGCTCCACGACGCACGGCGCTCGTGGTGACAGGCGACATGGTCGACCGGGGCCCGGACTCGCTGGGCCTGGTCCGGCGCCTGGTCTCGTTGCGCGAGCAGGCGCGCGACGCAGGCGGCATGGTCGCGCTGCTCGAGGGGAACCACGAGGTCCAGGTGCTTGGAGGGCTCGCGGGCGTCCCCGAGCTGTTCCGGGCCCTGATGGCGTTCGGCGGCCCAGCCACGTTCGCGTCAGCCGGCATGGAGCCCCAGGAGTGGATCGGTCGCGACGCATCCACGATCGCTGCGCGCATGGACGAGCTGGCACCGGACTTCCGGCCCGCCCTGTGGTCGTGTGCGCCGTACGCCCGATGGCGCGACGTCGTGCTCGTGCACGGCGGCCCCGTGCCCGATCTGCCGCTCGAGGCCTGGGGTCGGTCCGCGGCGCGACTCTGGATCAGGGGTGCGTTCTTCGCGAGCGAAGCCGAGTTCCCCACGGCGTCAGAATGGTCACCGTACCGCGATGCCGGGATCGCTCGTGTCGTGTTCGGGCACACGCCCGTCGACCGGCCGACCACGTACCACCACGGTCGTGCCCTCAACCTCGACACGTGGCGCGGGCATGCGGTCTCGCTCGCGCGGGTCGCCCCCGACGGGGACCTGGGCGAGAGCCGGTTCCTCGCCCAGCCCGCGCAGCCGCGCTCGATCCCGGACGCCCCCGTGAGCGGCGAGGAGGTCAGCCGCCTCGACCGGGACCTGCCCGCGGTCGTCGATGACTGGATTGCCTCGGGTCGGGGTGTCCCGACCGGCTGACGGGCCGCGGCCGACGTTCAGGCGCGGCCCGCAGCTGCCTCGTCGGCACGGGTGCGGCCCGCGAGGAGGATCAGGTCCTCGTGGAGCTCGAACCACACGCCGTGGTAGGAGTCCACGCGAGGAGATGCGACGAACTTGCCGTTCCCGGCCGCCGCAGCCTCCGCCGCCGCGCCGAGACGCGACCCGTACCGAGCGAGACGGGGCAGGCCGGCGGCGAGGGGCGCCAGCCACTCCTGGACGTCGCGATGGAGTGCCGCGAGCCGGCCGAGGACCTCGGCGTCGTACGTCGCGTCCGTGTGGTCGTTGACCGTTTCGGGACTGCGCATCTGCCAGTCGGTGACGATGGCCTTCATGCGCAGGTCGAGGTCGATGAACGTCTCGAGCGCCGCGGTCGCCGCCTCCGGACCCCACGTATCGCGGTCGG
>DATFQL010000036.1:0-14142 GCA_035264305.1 Candidatus Limnocylindrales bacterium
GAGTTCGCCCGCGAGGTCGCCGCTGCCCAGGAGCGCGAGTACGTGAAGCCGCCGGACATGGCGCCGGGCACCCGCCCCAACCCGCCTCGCCCCGGTCGCGAGCCGAAGCCCCCCAAGGAAGAGACTCGCTCCCGCCGTTGAGGCGCGTCCGCATAGACGGCGGCCGGCGGCGGTTGCCGGCGCGAGCTCGATCAGCAGCAACCAGCCCCGCAACAGCAAGCAGCCTCGGCCACCGGCAGCTCGCGGGCTGACACGTCGACGGCCGGCTTCGCTCCCGCGGGCTTGGCTGCCTGGATGATCGCGCTGATCATGCCGTCCGCGACCGAGTGCGACGGCGTGAGGACGCAGCGCGCATCGTACGACGTCGCCACGAGGGCGTGTTTCGTTGCTCACGCCTCGGCGACGAGTGCGGACACGTCTTCGCGCACGAGGACCGCCCGCCCACCTCTGATGTGCTAGCGCTACCCCAGGGCGGTCGCCGGTCTGGGTTGTCGGGAAGCGGTCGCGATCCTGGTGCCGAGGTCGGGATTTGAACCCGAACGGGGTCGCCCCCAGCGGTGTTTAAGACCGCCGCGTCTGCCGGTTCCGCCACCTCGGCGCGTCGCCATCGTAGCCCGGCCGGATCCGTGGATGACCCCGCCGGGGCAGGCGTGCGCGCTGGAGATTGAGCGGCGGGTATCGTCGGCATCACCTACCCGGCGGGCGGATGCATCAGGGAGCGTGGCACATGGTCGTGATCTTCGGCTGGGGCGCCGAGTCAAAGGACCTCGGCGAGGTTGCACCCGGGACCTGCCCCAACTGCCGGAACGACGTGTTCATGCATCACGTCCGCAGCGAGAAGCGAGTCAGCCTGTACTTCATCCCGCTCGTGCCGTATGGGACGAACGAGTACCTCGCCTGCCCCGTGTGCAAGCAGGGCATGGAGATCGCCCCGCAGCACCGCAACGCGACGAACGACATGCGCTCGGCAACACGCGTCTTCCGTCGCGGTGGCGTGCCCGAGGCGTACTACCTCGGGACCGTCCAGCAGTTCTGGCAGCGGCTCGGGGCGGATGCCCCAGGCCGCCAGGTCGTTCAGCCGCCGGCGCGAGTGCCATCGGCGGGCGATGGCAGAACGAACAGACCGACCGGACTGAGCGGCCAGGCGACTCCGACGACGACGCCGTCGCTCGCGGAGCAGCTCGCGGGCCTCGGCGAGCTGCATGCCGCCGGCGTCCTGACGGACGACGAGTTCGAGGGGGCCAAGCGCCGTCTCATCGACGGGTGACGGGCTCGCGCTGCCGCGAGTCGCTCCGCGACCCACCTCTCATGCCCGCGCCGCTCGCAGCAGGAAGTGGCGATATCCCCATTCGGCGTCAGCCTGGACGTACTCCTCGGTCAGCACGTCCAGGCCGGCAGCGCCGAACCAGCGGAGCACGGCATCCCTGGCCGGGTAGTAGTGGTAGCCGGCGACGTCGCCTTCGACCACCTCCCCGCGGACGGCCGGAGCGCCGGCCGCCACGAGCGAGGCGAGCGCGTCGTCGATCGCGGCCTCGTCGGTCCGCTCCTCAACCGTCAAGTAGAGACACGCGCCGGGGCGGGCGGCCCGGGCAAGATTTTCGAGAACGCGAGGCCAGTCCTCCGGGCTCACGTTCTCCATCGCGTCGACCGTCATCACGGCGTCGAACGCGTGCCGGGCATCGAGCTCCTGGAGGCTCACCTGCTCGAGGGACGTCGCGATCCCCTTCGCGCGCGCCTCGGCGAGCATCCCAGAGGATTGGTCGATGCCGACGACACGGTGGCCGGCGGCTGTCACCTGGCCAAAGTACTTCCCGGTCCCGCAGGGCGCGTCGAGGACGAGGCCGCCAGGCGGACACGTCTCCAGCAGGCGGTCGACGAACCGCCGCTGCGCCTCGTCGGGGTACCCATCCGAGTCATACCCGGACGCTTCGACGTCGTAGTCCGCCCGCGTCGCCGCCTGACGACTCGCGAGCCAGGTCGTACGGTCCATGCGTCACCTCGTCGGCGGAATCCTAACCGCTCGCGAGCACGGCATCGGCGTGCAAGATGACGGCCCGTTCCATCGATGCGAGCGCCCGATCGCAACTGCAGGATTCGGAGGCATGACGACCGGCGAGCAGGACCCGCGTGAGCACGAGCTGCGGCGCATCAGCGAGCGGATCGACGTCATCGCGAACTGGCTGATCCAGGGTCGTTGCGGCGACGACGACGAGTGTGCGAAGGCGAAGCGGCTCGAGATCGCCCAGCTCCGCGCGCAGCGCGACCGGCTGCTCGTACAGGAGCACTGAGGCGGCGCTCCCGCCTCCGCGCCGACGAACTCCGCGCCGACGAAACTCCGCGCGTACAACAAACAACCCGCCGATCGCTCGGCGGGCCGGTCCCGGACGGATGGTGGAGGCGACGATCGGATTCGAACCGATGAATAAGGGTTTTGCAGACCCCCGCGTTAGGCCTCTTCGCCACGTCGCCGGTGTCCGGCGACGGCGCCGGGGATGAACGTCAGGTTGGCTGCCCCTCGAGGATTCGAACCTCGGCTAACGGATCCAAAGTCCGCTGTCCTACCACTAGACGAAGGGGCAGCGGTGCCGGAAGTCGATCTCGGGTATGGGGAAGGAAATGGAGCGGAAGACGGGACTCGAACCCGCGACCCTCACCTTGGCAAGGTGATGCTCTACCAACTGAGCCACTTCCGCTCGATGCCGACCAGATGATGGTGCCGAGAGCCAGATTCGAACTGGCGACACCGCGATTTTCAGTCGCGTGCTCTACCAACTGAGCTATCTCGGCCCGGTCAGGGTCCCCGCGAGGGCCCGTCGGCGCGGCGCAGAATACCATGCGCGCCGATCGAGCGGCAAGGAACGGGGGCCCGCCGTGACCGCCCCGCGAGCGCCCCACGAGGCTCAGGATGGACGGTTCCAGCCGGGTGGCCCGGGCGGCAGCGGCGGCTGACCTGTCTCCGGCGCGAAGGCGGCGGCGACCCCGCGAGAGGTCCCCATCGCGACCGGATCGAGCACCTGGACGGGGTCGGTGATCTCGGGCTGGCCGTTCAGCTCGCGAAGGCGGTTGATCCGCTCGATCGCCGGCGGATGGGTGGAGAAGAGGCTCGACGCCCCGCCACTCGCCGCCTTGATGGGGTTCTCGAAGTACAGGTGCTGGGTCGCCCGGTTGGCGACCTCCAGCGGCTCCCGATCGAGGGCGATCTTCGCGAGCGCCCGCTCGAGGCCCACGGGGTTGCGGGTCAGCTCAACGCCCGAGGCGTCCGCGAGGTACTCGCGCTGCCGGCTGACGGCCATCTGCACGAGCCGGGCGACGATCGGCGCGAGGATCGCGAGCAGGATCGCGACGACGAACACGACGATCGCGATCGCGCCCCCTCCCCCACCCTCACTCCGGCTGCGCCGGTTCCCGCCGCCCCAGAACGTGAAGCGGAGGAAGAAGTCGGCGAGCAGCGCGATCGAGCCGACGAGGACGCCGACCAGCAGCGAGAACCGGATGTCGAAGTTGCGGACGTGGCTGAGCTCGTGGGCCATCACGCCCTGGAGCTCCTCGCGGTCGAGCTTCTGGAGCAGGCCGACGGTGATGGCGACCGAGGCGTGCTCCGGGTCGCGACCCGTCGCGAACGCATTGGGAGCGGTGTCGTCGATCAGGAAGACGCGGGGCATCGGCACGTTGGCCGCGAGCGCCATCTCCTGGACGACGTTGACCAGCTGCGGGGCGTCCTCTTCGGTGACCTCCTTGGCGCCCGAGATCGACAGGACGACGGAGTCGCCGGCGAAGTACGAGAACAGCGACGCGACGAGCCCGAGCGTGATCGCGATGCCCAGCGACGGGATCGCCGCGCGAGGGTCGCCGGTGACCGCCCAGCCGATGGCGAGCCCCATCACGCCGAGCAGCACCACGACGGCGAGGACGAGCAGGACCGAATTGCGCTTGTTTGCGCCGATCTGCGAGTAGAAGGTGGTCGATGCCATGGCGGAAGGTCAGGCGCGGGCGATGGTACCGGCGCTCGGCCGCGGAACTCAGCCCAGGCTGAGGTCGACCTTGGGCACCTCGGCGGCCTCCGGCTCGGCGTCGAAGAACTCGCGCCTCACGAAGCCGAGGATGCCCGCGACGAATACCGCCGGGATCGACTGGATCGAGTTGTTGTAGTCGAGGACCGTGGCGTTGTAGTGCTGCCGCGAGAAGCTGATCTGGTTCTCTGTCGTGGTGAGCTCCTCCTGGAGCTGCATGACGTTCTGGTTCGCCTTGAGATCCGGGTAGTTCTCGACGACCGCGAACAGGGAGCGCAAGGCGCCCGTCAGCGCGTTCTCGGCCGTCGCCTGCGCCGCCGGGCCCTGCGCCCCGGCCGCCACCGCGTTCGCGCGCGCCTGGGTCACCTGGGTGAGCACGGTCTGCTCGAAGCCCATGTACCCCTTGACCGCCTCGACGAGGTTCGGGATGAGGTCGTGCCGGCGCTTCAGCTGGACCTCGATCTGGCCGAGCGCCTCGTCGATCCGATTGCGTCGGCTCACGAGGCCGTTGTACACGCCGGCGATGAGGGCGACGAGAACCACGACGATGGCGATGACGATGATCAGGGTCCAGTCCATGCGGCCTCCTCGAGTCCTTCCGACGTCGCCCGCAGCATACCCCTCGTCACGCGCGACAATGTGAGGGCATGACGGCTCACGGAACGCGCCTCGCGTGGATCAGCCCGTTCACGAGGCGGGTGGTCAACCCGCTCACGCGGCGCGTCGCAGGCTGGCTGCCGGGGTTCGCGCTCGTGACCCACGTCGGACGGCGGTCCGGTCGGGTCTACCGGGTCCCGCTGAACGTCTTCCGTGACGGCGACCGGTACACCTTCGCGCTCACGTACGGACCCGACGTCGACTGGGTCCGGAATGTCCTCGCGGCGGGCGGCTGCTCGATGCGGACGCGCGGCCGCGAGGTGCGACTGGTCGACCCGAAGCTCGTCCGGGACCCGTCACGAAGACTCGTCCCGCAGCCGGTTCGCGCGTTCATGGGCGTGCTCGCCGTGCACGACTTCCTCGTCGCTCGGATTGTGGTGGGCGGTGAGGGACTCGAACCCCCGACATCCTCGGTGTAAACGAGGCGCTCTGACCAGCTGAGCTAACCGCCCGGGATACACGAACGGGCGGCCGTCGGGCCGCCCGGGTGAGGGTCAGGAGAGTGGTGCCCAGGCCGGGACTTGAACCCGGATGAGTTGCCTCATACGCCCCTCAAACGTACGCGTATACCAATTCCGCCACCTGGGCAGGTGTCTCGCGGGCCTGGCCGGAGGTCCACTGTGGCGTGGTACCGAGGGAGGGAGTCGAACCCACACGACCTTGCGGCCACTGGTACCTGAAACCAGCGCGTCTACCATTCCGCCACCTCGGCCCGGCGCAGGATCCGGCCCGCCCGAGGGCTCACCGGTCCGCGGCGAGGCGCCATGCTAGCACATCCCAATACCGGTCACCCGTGTCGCCGATGAGCGTCGGGGTGACCCCTTCGACCCCGTCCACGAACATGGATTCCTCGCCCCAGGCGAGTGGCAGCATCGGGATCCGGGCCCCGATTCCGGCGAGCAGCGCCTTCCACGCGCCGACCCGCTCGGGCTGCGCCGCAGGCTTCCTTGCGTCCTCGAGGAGCTCGTCGAGCTTCGCATCCTGCAACCCCGCAAGGTTCGATCCCGCACCCCGAACCTGCGAGGACGCGAGCAGCGGGTACAGGTCGGGCTCGAGGCCCATCATGATGTCGAGCACCGAGGCGGTGAACGTGCCGCCTCGCAGGGCCGCCGCGAGCTCGACGGCGGGCTTCTCGACCAGCGTCACCTTGAAGCCGAGCTCGGTCCACGCGTCGCGGACGGCCGTCGCGATCGAGGCCAGCCTAGGGTTCGCCGTGGCCGGGACGCTGAGCAGCTGGAGGTCGTACGGCGCCTTGGCTCGGGGCGCGGCCCACGCACCGTCGATCCTCGTCCAGCCGGCCGCGCGGAGGAGCTTCGCCGCGGCGGCCTTGTCGTATGCGACGGCACCGGCCGCCTCGCCGTCGTACGCCCACGAGCTCGGCGGCACGAGCGAGTCCGCCACCGACCCGTCCCCGCCGAGGGCGTCACGGACGAGCCCCTCGCGGTCGATCCCGGCGAGGAGCGCGCGACGCACCCGCACGTCTCGCAGCTCGGGGTGGTTCGGGCGAAGGTTCAGCAGGACGGTCGACAGGGTCGTGGTGGGATAGCGGATCCGGTCCACGCCCGGCATGGCGCTGATCGTCGCGGCCTGATCGGGGGCGAGGCCCGCGGCCGCGTCGATCGATCCGTCCTCGAGCGCCGCGGCGACCGCCGCGTCGTCGGGGAAGAACGAGAGCTCGATCCGCTCGATGAACGGCGTCAGGCCGGGCGAGGAGGGCGACGGGATCGGTGTGGCCAGCGAGTCCGGCGACGCAGCGATCACGGGCGCCGGGGTCTCGATCGGCGGCAGGAGCTCGCCGGCCGGGACGAGGACCGCCTTCGTGACGTCGAGCTCGGCGAGGCCGTACGGGCCGCTTCCGATCGGCGCCTTGGCGAACTCGCTCGTCGCGATGTCCGCGTAGGGGACGTCCCCGAGGAGGTGCGCGGGCAGCAGCGGCTGGGTCGTCGCGGCGAGGAAGCCGCCGACCGGCGTCGTCAGGCGGAAGGTGACCGTCTTGTCATCCACCGCCGCCGTCTCGACCTCGGCCCATGAGCCCGACCGGCCGCCCGAGGCCTCGGGATCCTTGAGCGCACCGACGGTGTACAGCACGTCCGCGGAGGTCACCGGCTCGCCGTCCTGCCACACCGCGTCGTCCCGGATGTGGAAGGTCCAGGTCTTGCCGTCGTCGGAGAGCTTCCAGGACGAGGCAAGGTCCGGCTCCAGCGTGTTCCGCGGACCCATGCGGGTCAGCCCGCTGAACACGAGGCCGACGAGCGATCGCTCGGCCCGGTTGCGGGCGGACAGGGGCGTGATCGACTCCGCCGTGCCGACCACGCCCTCGCGGTACACGACCGGCGGGGGCATCGTCGGCGACTGGGTCGCGTCGGCGATCGCGATCTGGGGGATGGTGCGCGGGCGGAGCGACAGGACGCCGCCCAGCACCACGAGGGCGATGACGAGCGTGCCGACGACCGCGTAATCGCGGCGGGTCAGATGCATGTGGGTGCCTTCGGCGATCCGCTGCGGCGGCCGCCGTCAGGTGACGACGAAGGAGACCACCGCGAAGAGCACGAACAGCACGAGCAGCAGGATCGTGAACTGCCAGAGGCGGCGCTCGACGCCCCGCCGGCTGCGGTAGACGGCCGAGTCACCGCCGAACGTGCCGGACAGGCCGGTGCCGCGGGACTGGAGGAGAATCGCGGCGATCAGCGCAATGCTCAGGATGATCTGGCCGATGGCCAGAATCGGATTCACGGGGAACTGGACCTCCGAGATGTGACGGGAGCGGATGGTAGCAGGTCCGTCGGATCAGCCCGTCCGGCGGACCGCCCGGGTCACGGCTCGAGCAGGGACCGGCCCGTCATCCCGTCCCACGCGGGGAGGCCGGCGAGCTCGAGGATGGTGGGCGCGACATCGGCGAGGACGCCGTCGCGAAGCGACCGGCCGGTGAGTGCCCGGCCCATGCCGAGAAGCGGGACCGGGTTGAGCGAGTGCTTCGTGACGGGGCGGCCGGCGGCGTCCACCATGTCGTCGGCGTTGCCATGGTCCGCGGTGACGAGGAGCACGGCTCCGGGACCCGCGGGGTCGGCAGTCTCAACCTCGGCGATCGCGTCCGCGATCCGGCCCAGACACCCGTCGATCGCGGCGAGCGCCTGGACCGTCGCCGTCCAGACGCCGGTGTGACCCACCATGTCCGGGTTCGCGAAGTTCGCGACGATGAAGTCGTAGCGCGCCGACCGGATCGCCCCTACGAGCTCGTCGGTGACGCCGGCGGCGCTCATCTCGGGCTGGAGGTCATACGTCGCGACGCGGGGGCTCGGGACGAGCTTGCGCTCCTCGCCCGGCCACGGCGCCTCGACGCCGCCGTTGAAGAAGTACGTGACGTGGGCGTACTTCTCGGTCTCGGCGACATGGAACTGGCGCCAGCCCGCCTCGCTGAACGCCTGCGCGAGCGAGCGTGCCTCCTCGGGCCCGAACGCCACGAGCACCGGCAGCCCCGCCTCGTACTCGCTCATCGTGACGACGAGGAGGTCGCGCGGCGCGGGCCGGCCGGCAGGCGACGCTCGGTCGAAGGACGCGAAGCCGGGGCGGCTGAGGGCGTTGGCCAGCTGCCGGGCGCGATCGGCACGGAAGTTGAGGTGGACGATCGGGTCGCGGTCGCGGACGAGGCCGTCGACGCCCGAGATGATCGTCGGGACGACGAACTCGTCGTTCTCGGCCCGCGCGTACGCGGACTCGATTGCGGCGGTCGCCGACGGCGCGAGATCGCCGATGCCGTGGACGATCGCGTCGTAGCCGCGCTTCACGCGCTCCCAGCGCTGGTCGCGGTCCATGGCCCAGTAGCGGCCCCCGACGGTCGCGACGCGCGCGTCGGGATGGACCGCCGCGAGCCTGGTCTCGAGGTCAGCCACGAACCCGAGGGCGGACGTCGGCGGCGTGTCGCGGCCGTCGAGGAGCGCGTGGACGCGGACGGACGGGACGCCGAGCCGCGCGGCGAGCTCCACGAGGGCGACGAGGTGCCGATCGTGGGCATGGACGCCGCCCGGGCCGATGAGCCCCACCGTGTGCAGCCGGCCCGTCTCCTTCGCACGCTCGCACGCGGCGATAAGCGCGGGACGGGTGAAGAACGACCCGTCTGCGATCGCGGCATCGATCCGCGGCAGGTCCTGGAGCACCGGCCGGCCCGCGCCGAGGTTGAGGTGGCCGACCTCCGAGTTCCCCATCTGACCCATGGGCAGGCCCACGGCGTCCTCGGAGGCGCGCAGGACGGCGTGCGGATACGCCGCGTTCAAGGCCCGCCAGCGCGGCATGTCGGCCGCGGCGATCGCGTCCTTCGCCGGGTCATGACCGATGCCGAAGCCGTCGAGGACGACGAGGACGATGGGACGCGGCCGGCCGGCCGTCACGGGGCGAGGCCACGGGCCGCGGCGGTGATGCCGGCCCGCGCGACGATCCCCGCGATCTCGTCGGGCTTGAGCGAGGCCCCGCCCACCAGCGCGCCGTCGATCGACGGCTCGGCGAGGAACTCGGCGATGTTCGCCGAGGTGACGCTGCCGCCGTAGAGGACCGGCGTGTCGTCCGCGATGCTCCCCCACCCGAGCGCGCGGAGGCTGTCGCGGATCGCCTCCGCCATCGCGGACGCGTCGGCGCCCGACGCGTTGCGGCCCGTCCCGATCGCCCACACCGGCTCGTACGCGATCACGAGACCGGCCGCCGCGAGGTCGGCGGCATCTCGTCCCTCGAAGATCCCGCGGATCTGCGCGTCGACGACCTGCGTCTCGCGGCCCGCGTCGCGGTCGGCCAGCACCTCGCCGACGCACACGATGGGCCGCAGCCCGCCCCCGACCGCCTGGTCGAGCTTCTCGCCGATCACCGCGTCGGTCTCGCCGAAGTACGCCCGTCGCTCCGAGTGCCCGAGGATGACCCACGTCGCGAGCCCCGCGAGCATCGGCACGGAGATCTCGCCGGTATACGCGCCGGCGAGGGACTGGTGCACGTTCTGCGCGCCGACCCCGACATCCTCGCCGGCAAGGGCGTCACGAACCGCCGCGAGGCAGACGTACGGCGGACAGATCACCCGGGTCACGCCCGGCGCTCTCGTGCGCGACGCGATCATCCGGGCGAGGTCGGCCGCGTCAGTGGGCGTCGTGTTCATCTTCCAGTTCGCGGCGATCACGATCGGGCGCATGCCCTGATCATGCCAGAGGGGCAGGAGCCTCCCGCCGCCCCTTCGGACCGTGCGCCACCGCCCTCCGGCCCGCGTAGCCCCGGCGCCCGACTCCCTCGTCGTCGTGCAGCGCCAACCGCTCGAGCCGGTCGAGGGCGCGCTGGACCGCGGACCGGTGGAGGTCCAGCCGCGCGGCGATCTCGGACAGCGAGGCCTCGGGTGTCTCCCGTCGGGCGTGCGCGACGGCGCGCACGGTGCGTGGCTGCTTCGCGAGGCGCCCGTCCTGCTCGAGGGCGTCGATCGCGGCCAGCTGCCGGCCCGACGCCGCCACCGACCGCTGGAGGTTCGCCGATTCCGCGTTCAGGACCCGGTTGAGCTCGCCGCGGAGGCTGCGCGCCACGCTCCGTGCCTCGAGCTCGAGGAGGCTGCCGCTCGCGCCGATCCGGCCGAGGAATGACGCGATCGACTCAGCGCTCTTCCAGGTGACGACGCCGAGCCCTCGCCGGACCCGCCACGACGCCGGCAGGCCGACCTGCCCGAGTCGGGCGGCGAGCTCGGGCGCCTCGTCGGGCGGCACGACGAACTCGAGGTGCGCCCGGCCGGCGGCGAGGCTCAACGAGCCGCGGGCGAGGAACCGGCCGCGCAGCCAGGCGAAGCGGCAATGGTCGGCCGCGGACGGCCAGTCGAAGTCCACCTCCGGCAGGACGAACGAACGACGCGTCGGTCCGGCATGCCCGCCGAGGCGCACGATGAGCCGCGCCACCGTCGCCTCCCGCGTGACGGGTCGCGGCCCGAGGCCTGCGATCTCGGCGATCCGGTCGCACGACCTGGACGGGTCGACGGCGGCGAGCTCGGCACGCAGCGCCGCGACGAGATCGCGATCGCTGGCGGACATCGGCTGCCGTCAGGCCGTCCGGCCCGCACGTGCGGGGGCGGGGCGGCGTCGCTGCCGGCTCTCACGTTCCCACGCGGCCATGATCGCCGCGCCGAGTCGCTCCGGATCGTGATGGTGCGCGTTGACCGGGTCGACGAGGTCGTCGAGGACGAGCCGCGGGGGATGCTCGCCGGCGGGAGGCCAGCGCAGGCGGACCGGCTCGCCGACCCAGCCCGGCGGCGGCGTCGCATCGAGCCGGTTGTTGCCGAGGACGACGTCGGCGAGCCCACCGAGGCCGTGGCGCTCGAGGACGTCGAGATGGTCGGCGAGATCGAACCCGCCGGTCTCCCCCGGCTGCGTCGCGACGTTGCATGCGAACACGACGAGCGCGCCCGACGCCTCGATCGCCTCGCAGATGCCAGGGACGAGGAGGACCGGGAGGACGCTGGTGAACAGCGACCCGGGCCCGAGGACGATGACCTCGGCCTCCGCGATCGCCCGGATGGCATCGTCGGTCGTCCTCACGTCGTCGGGCGCGACCCAGACGCGGTCGACATGGTTCGTCTTCGCGATCCGGCTCTGGCCGCTGACCTCGGTCCCGTCGTCCAGACGGGCGTGGAGCGTGAGCGGCGTCGCGGTCGCGGGCACCACGCGGCCGCGTACCGCGAGCACCCGGTTCATCTCGCGCACCGCCTCCTCGAAGTCCCCGTGCTCGAGCTCAACGAGCGCCGCGAGGAGGAGGTTGCCGACGGCATGGCCGCTGAGACTCGGGCGCGTCTCGGCGTCGCGCGACGGCACCACGTCATCGCCTCGCGGCGACGACCCGCCGACCCCGGGGAAGCGGTA
Source organism: Candidatus Limnocylindrales bacterium (assembly GCA_035264305.1). Taxonomy (GTDB): domain Bacteria; phylum Chloroflexota; class Limnocylindria; order Limnocylindrales; family CSP1-4; genus CAIXZV01. The sequence goes on from DATFQL010000036.1 coordinate 11,534, forward strand.
CTGGAGCAGCCGGCCCATGAGCGGCTCGGCGTCGGCGAGCGCCACGATGCAGTTGCGGATGTCGCCGACGGCCGGGATGCCGAGCTCGGCCCGCAGCATCCCCGACGATCCCCCGTCGTCGGCGACGGTCACGACCGCGGTCAGGTTCGACGTGTGCTCCTTGAGCCCCCGGAGCAGCGTAGAGAGACCGGTTCCCCCGCCGAGCGCCACGATGCGCGGGCCGCGGGCGAGGAACCGCTTCTGGTAGATCACCTCGACCATCGGCTGATCGCGGTCCCACAGCGCGAACGGGTCGACGAGCGCCCGGACGAGGCGATAGGCCCCGACGAGGAACAGCGTCGCGCCGATGGCGCCCGCGATCATGCCCCGCAGCTCGTACGGAAGCGGCTGGAGCGTGAGCGCGTCGAGGACGTTGCCGAGCAGGTTGTCGGGTGGCAGCGCGCCGGACGCCTGACGGACGACGTGCGCCACGCCGAGCGCGAGGATCAGCAGCCCGACGAACGCGAGGAGCAGCCACCGCTTGACGCCGATCCCGACGGTCAGCCAGCGGCGGAGATTCACCGCTCGAGCTCTCGGTGGAACACGGCGACCGACCCGAAGTCCCGGTCACGCAGCCACGTCGCGAGCTCCTCGCTGATCACGACGGACCGGTGGTAGCCGCCGGTGCAGCCGATCGCGATGGTGAGCCGGGTCTTGCCCTCCTCGACGTATGCCGGCACGAGCAGGTCGAGCAGCTCCTCGAGTGTCGACAGGAATTTCGTGGCGATGGGCTGCGAGAGGACGTGCTCGCGCACCTCGGGGGTCAGCCCCGAGTGCGGCCGGAGCGCCTCGATGTAGTGCGGGTTGCGCATGAACCGCACGTCGAGCACGAGGTCGGCCTCCAGCGGCACGCCGTACTTGAACCCGAAGCTGATGAGCTGGATCGCGAGGCGGTCCGAGCGCTGGACGTCGCCCAGGCGCGCGAAGATCCGCTCGCGAAGCTCGCGCAGCGACAGGTCGCTCGTGTCGAGGACCACATCGGCCTGCTGGCGCACGGAGTCGAGCATCTGTCGCTCCTGCTCGATCGACGAGGCGATCCCGCGGTCGTCGGCGAGCGGATGCCGGTGGCGGGTCTCGCTGAACCGCCGGATGAGCACGTCGTCGCGTGCCTCGAGGAAGATGATCACCGGCCGGATCCCGCGTCCCTCGAGCGCGCCGCGCATCGCCCCGAACGCGAGCGGGACGTCGCCTGCCCGGACGTCGATGACGATCGCCGTCCGCGCGAACCGGGCGGGATCCGTCGAGATGAGGTCGGCGAGGTCACGCAGCAGCTCGCCGGGCAGGTTGTCGACGACGACGTACCCGAGGTCCTCGAACAGCTTGGCCGCGGCCGTCTTCCCGCCACCCGACAGCCCGGTGACGACGACGACCTCGATCGGGGGCCTGTCCACTGCGCCGTCTCGGCCGGGGAACACGGCGTCCGACGCGGTCAGCCGGATGTCGTCGGCCACGCGATCCGCGCTACTTGCCGCTGCGCCGGATCACGAGGATCGTGCCCTCGAACAGGGCGTACATCGTCAGGCCGAGGACGAACGGGCTCACCAGGTCGCCGCCCGGCGTCGCGGCCGCCGCGAAGATCGCGATCGCGAGGATGGCCATCCGTCGCGCGGACGCGAGCCGCTGCGAGGTCACGATCCCGACCCGTGACAGGCCGAACAGGAGGATCGGGAACTCCATGATCAGGCCGAACGCGAGGAACATGGTGGTCACGAAGTCGAAGTACGGCCCGGCCGTGATCAGCGGGTTCAGGTACTGGCTCGAGAAGCCCATCAGGAACTGGACCGCGTACGGAAGGATGAGGTACGCGATCCCGACGCCGAGTGCGAAGAACACGAGCGCGATGGGGATCCATGGCCGGACGGTCCGCCGCTCGGCATCGGTCAGCCCGGGGGCGATGAACGCCCACACCTGGTACAGGATCACCGGCATCGCGAGGATGATCCCCACCACGATCGCGATCTTCACGTTGATGAAGAACGCGTCCCCCAGCCCGGTGTACTGGAGCTGGTTGTTGGGCAGCGGGGCGACGAGGATGCCGATGATCGGGTTCGCGAGGTAGAAGCCCACGAGCGACGTCAGCACGACGACCAGGAGGACCTTCACGATCCTGTCGCGGAGCTCGGCGAGATGGTCGACGAGCGTCATCTCCGTGCTCGCGCCACCCGTCGATGCGGGCGCGGGGGACGGCGCTTCAGGCTCCGGCGACGGGGCGTGCGGAACGGGGATGCCGGCGTCCCGGACGGCGTCGGCGTCGGCCATGGGGCTCGGGGTGCCGGGCGCCTAGGCCGTCGGTGTCGGCTGCTCGTCCTCGGCGCGCACCGGCTGCGACACCGGCGAGACGTCCGGCGTGACGACGATGTCGGTCACCGCGGCCGTGTCCGGGGCAGCGGCCGGGGTGGGCGGCGGCGCCACCGCCGCAGCCGCGGTCGGAACCGCAGGCGTGACCGCGGCGGCCGTCACGGGCGCGGTTGCCGTCGTGGGCGCGGTCGTCGCGGGCGCGGTGGTCGTGACCGCGGGACCCGGGCCGGACTGCGGCTTCTCCTCGAGGCTCGTCACGTCCTTGACGTCGG
>DATFQL010000037.1:0-2257 GCA_035264305.1 Candidatus Limnocylindrales bacterium
CGCTGAGGCTGACGTTCCCGGGGAGCTCGATCGTCCCGCTCGCAACGCCCGCGTCGTCCGGTGGCGTCGCCGTGGCGACGAGCGTGATGTCGCTCGTCGGACCGCCCGTGATCACCGGAACGGGCTCGAATGTCTGGTAGACGGTGGAGCCGTCGATGATCGACCCGAATATGGCGTAGCTCTCGTCGCCATCGATCGCGTCCGTGTCGTAGGCGACCGAGAAGGCGACGGGCGTGGTCGCGTTGTCGATCCGCTGGTACCCGACGATGCCGCCCGCGGCCTTCGAGGTCGCGTTCTGCCCGACGATCGAGAACACCGCGACCGCGTCGGGGCTGAGCGTCGCGTCCTCGCGGATCGTCATCGTGCCCGTGACCGACGCCTCCGCGGAGACGGCAGGTGACGCGGGCAGCAGCATCGCGACGAGCGCGGCGGCGGCGACGATCAGGGGCAGGGTGCGACGCACGGGTTCCTCCGGTGGCGGGCTGACGGTCCGCTGTCACCGAGGGTACGAGCCGACCCCGTTGCGGCATCGTCCGATCGGGGCGAGACCGGCCGCGGTCTACAATCGGCATCCATGCCCGTCTATCTCGACCACGCCGCCACGACGCCCCTGCGCCCCGAGGTCCTCGACGCGATGGCGCCGTACCTCGGCGGGATCTACGGCAACCCGTCGTCCGCCCACTCGTTCGGGCGGGCGGCGCGCGAGGCCCTCGACGATGCGCATGAGCGCCTGGCCCAGGCGATCGGGGGTGAGGCGCGGGAGATCGTGTTCACGAGCGGCGGGACGGAGGCGAACAACCTCGCGCTCAAGGGGGCCGCCTGGGCCGGCAAGTCGCGCGGGCACCGGGTCGTCACGACCGCGATCGAACACCACGCGGTCGGCCACCCGCTCTCGTATCTCGAACACTTCGGGTTCGAGGTCGTCCAGGTGCCCGTCGACCGGTACGGGCGGGTCGCCCCCGACGACGTCGAGCAGGCGATCACGGAACGGACGACGCTCGTGTCGGTGATGCTCGGCAACAACGAGGTCGGCACGCTCCAGCCGATCACGGAGGTCGCGGCCGTCGTCCGCGCGCAGCGTGGCGTCCTGCTCCACGTCGACGCGGTACAGGCCGCGCCGTGGGTCGATCTCGACGTCTCGTCCCTCGGCGCGGACCTCGTGTCCCTGTCCGCCCACAAGGCCGGGGGCCCGAAGGGGACCGGCGCGCTGTGGGTCCGCCGCGGGACCCATCTGCTCGCGCAGCAGCACGGCGGCTCCCAGGAGCGGCACCGCCGCGCCGGGACGGAGAACGTGGCGGGTGCCGTCGGCATCGCCCGCGCGTTCGAGCTCGCGGCGGCCGAACGGTCGTCGACCGTTCCCCGCGTGCGCGCCCTACGTGACCGCCTGCTCGAGGCGCTCGTGGCGCTCGACGAGGTGGAGCTCACCGGGCATCCGACCGATCGCCTGCCGCACATTGCCTCGATCATCGTGCGCGGCCTCGATGGGCCGTCCGCGATGCTCGCGCTCGACCTCGAGGGGATCGCGGTCTCCACGGGGTCGGCGTGCACGACCGGATCGACGGACCCGAGCCACGTGCTGTCGGCGATGGGCTACCCGCCCGAGGAGGCGCAGGGGGCGCTCCGCCTGAGCCTCGGTCCCGCAACGACCGACGACGACATCGATGAGGCGGTCCGCGTCGTGCCCGCGGTGCTGCGCCGGCTCCTCGGCCGGGCGCCGGCCCGAGAGGAGGCCGTCGCCCGATGAGCCGGATCCTCGTCGCGATGTCGGGCGGAGTCGACAGCTCTGTCGCGGCCGCGCTCCTCCACGAACAGGGGCACGACGTTGTCGGCATCTGGATGCGGCTGCACGACGTCGCCGACTCGTACTCGGAGTTCAAGAAGAGCTGCTGCTCGGCCGACGCCGCCGACGATGCGCGCCGCGTCGCGGCCCGTCTCGGCATCCCGTTCTACGTCATGAACCTCGAGCGGGAGTTCGCCGCCGGCGTCATCGATCCGTTCGTCGCCGCGTACCTCGACGGCCGCACGCCCAGCCCGTGCGTCGACTGCAACACGTACGTGAAGTTCGGGGCGCTTCTCGGCCGGGCGCGTCACCTGTACGAGTCCGAGGCCGTCGCCACGGGTCACTACGCGCGGCGGGTCCTCGCGGACACGCCGGATGGGCCACGGGCACGCCTTGCCCGCGCCGCGGACGCCGACAAGGACCAGACCTACTTCCTGTACGGGCTGCGGCAGGATCAGCTGTGGCACAGCCGATTCC
>DATFQL010000038.1:0-2359 GCA_035264305.1 Candidatus Limnocylindrales bacterium
CGCCCAGCGCGTACGCCGTGCTGGAGAACAGCGCCTGGGCGGTCGCCTGGAGGTGGACCGGCGCCCGACGGGCGATCCAGGTCGTCGTGCCGACGAGGAACAGGGCGGAGCCGACGCCCCCGAGGGCCGCGGCGACGATCATCCCGGACGGGTCACGGCTCCCGCTGAACACGAGGGCTCGAACGGCGAACACGCCCGACCCTGCGACGAGCAGCCACGCCAGCCGGACACGCCCCACGATCCGCCTGAATGCGAGCATGGTCGGGATCTCGAGGACGGCGTTCGCGGCCCAGCCGAGGCCGACGAGACGCGCGTCGGCTCCGAGCTCGATGAGGCGCAGGCTGAAGAACGCCATCACCCCCGAACCCGCGGTCCAGACGACGATCGAGCCGGCGAAGAACAGGCCCATCCCGGGGTCGCGCAGCAGCCGCAGGGCACCAAGCGGCCCGACGCCGGACGCCCTCGCGGCACGTGTCCCGCGGCCGAGCGCGGCGGCACCGACGAGACCGGTCGCCGCGAGCGCCGCAACGTACACGAACAGCATCGCAACCGTCCCCCGGGCCTGGACGAGCACGCCGACCGCGACCGTGGCCACGATGAACCCGATCGACCCGAACGCACGTGCCTGCCCGAACCGGTCGCGGGCCCGGCCCAGCCGCTCCACGGTGCGTGCGTCGACGAGCGGAGTCATGCCCGATGTGCCGCCGGCGAGGAGCACGACGGCGACGATGATCCAGGGCATCGGCGGCTGGAACGCGAGCAGCATCGCGGCGGCCGCGGCCCACAGCGACGCGGCCAGGAGCGGCGGACGCACGTCCCCCAGCCGATCTGCGACGAGCCCCCACGCGGGCGCGCCGACGATCGCGACTGCGGACGGCACCGACGCGAGCAGGCCGATCGTCGCGAGGCCTACACCCTGGTCTGCGAACAGGACCGTCGCGTAGGCGGACCAGCAGCCGACGGCGCTGAACAGCAGCAGGTACACGACCGCCGACGGAACGAGGGAACCGCGCGTCGCCGGGGCGGGGTCGGACGTGCGGGCGGTCACGGGCCGAGTGTGCCCGACGCGTGCCGGGGCCGCCGCTCAGGAGATCGCGGCCTCGGCGGCGGCGGCAAGCAGCGGGTCCAGCCGCAGGTGCTCCCACACGAGGTCCTTGATCAGCTGGATCTTTCCGCTGTCCGACGGGTGCGTCTTGACGAGCAGGTCGTGGATCTCGGAGGCGACGGCGTAGGTGTCGTCGGGTGCGAAGGCGGCGAACAGCCCCGCGCGCCGGATCGCATCGAGCACCTCGGGCCGCGGCTCGTACCCACCGGTGAGCACCATGCCGATCGCGCGCTGCTCGGGCCCGGCCTGGACGGCGCCGGGCGTCTCGTCCACGAGCGCATCGACATCGCCGGCAGTGGCGCGGTCGGCCAGATGGGCCGTGGCGAGGGTCAGGATCACGTCCTCCCGGTCGCCCGGAACGATCACGAGCGTGCCGCGATCGACCCGCTCGAGCATGTGATGTGGCTCCATCGCCCCGATGGCGACGTTGTCGATGACGCGGTCGAGGTCGGGCCCGGTGGAGATCACCCGGCCGCGGACGCTCTCGAGGATCATGCCCAGCGTCGGGTTGGACAGGATCGGGCGGTACGGCAGCACGCCCAGCAGCGGGATCCCGTGACGCGCGAGCCCGCGCCGGAGCGTCTCCTCGATCCCCGGCTGCTCGTCGATGCGGACCTTGTTCACGATCGCGCCGGCGACCCGTACGCCGTGCGCGGCGAAGTGCGACGCGTTGAGCACGATCTCGTCGATCGGCCGGCCGACGCCTCCCTCGGACACGATCACCGCCGGCGCCCCGAGCAGCCTCGCGACGACGGCGTTCGACAGCCCCACGACCGCTCCGACGCCGGCGTGACCGGTGCCCTCGATGAGCAGCACGTCGTGTTCGGCGAACCGCCGGTGGGCGTCGCTGATCCGGGCACCCAGGTCCTCCACGACCTGGCCCGCGATGTACGCCTTGGTGAACCCGCGCGGGATGTGCACCGGACTCATCACGGCGTAGGGCTCGGGGAGGTCGAAGATCGACTTCATGAGGACGGCGTCCTCGTCGGCCGGCTCGCCGCCGTCGATCACCGTCCGCTGCCCGACCGGCTTGACGAACCCCGTGTGCAGGCCGCGCCGCCGGAACCCGTCGACGAGCCCGAGGGCGGTCGTGGTCTTGCCGCGGTTCTGGCCGGTGGCGGCGAGATACAGCTGGCGCACGAGCGCGGGTGCTACCCGCGCGACGCGGTCTTGCGCTCGACGAGCTGGACGGCCTCGCGCAGGCGTGTCAGCGACTCCTCGTCGACGCCATCGGGCTCGAGGTACGGCCCGAGC
>DATFQL010000039.1:0-8370 GCA_035264305.1 Candidatus Limnocylindrales bacterium
ATGCCGCACCTGCCCGACAGCCAGCACGCCGCGCACGACCTCGAGCTGATCGCGGCGTACGCGGCCGGCGACGCCACCGAACGCGGCCTCGAGCGGGCGACCCAGCTCGTGGCGTCGTGCGCGGACTGCGCCGACCTCCACCACGATCTGCGCTCGATCGCGGTCGCCACGGCGGCGATCCCCGCGCCCGTCCGGACGCGTGACTTCCGACTCACATCGGAGCAGGCCGCCGCGCTTCGACCGTCGGGCGTGCGGGGTCTGCTCGCCACGCTGTCGGGCCCCCGCTTCTCGTTCGCGACGCCGGTCGGAACCGGGCTCGCCGCCCTGGGCATCGTCGGCGTCCTCGTCGCCTCGGGAGGGCTCCCCACGGGCGGCGGAAGCGCCGCCGCGCCGCAGGTCCAGACGGCGACGACCGGCGAGCAGCGTCAGGACGCCGAGGCCGCCGGGATCGCGTCGGCTGCTGCGGCCTCGCCCGCACCCGACCAGGCGCCACCCGCCTCAGCGGCGCCGAGCGCCGTTGCCGAGCAGGAACGGGCCACGCTCAGCGACGAGGAGTCGCCGGGCGGCGATACCGCCGGCGGCGGTGAGGGCGCAGCCGCGAGCGCCGAAGCCACTGCCGACGCGCTCGCGAGCGAGCCCCCTGCCTCGCCTCGGGCGGACCTGTACGCGGCGACGGATCCATCTGCCCACCCATTCGGTGCCGCGGGGATCGCGAGCCAGCCGGACAAGACGCCCGAGGCGACCGTTGCCGCGCCGGCGGCGACATCGACCGTGCCGGCGCCACCGCTCGCCGCCGGAGCCGCGCTCATCGCCGCGGCCGGCATCGTGCTCGTCCTCCTGCGCTGGGGCGCCCGCCGCGTGGCCTGAGGCGGATCAATCGCGCAGCGGCAGCCGCACGCGGAACACGGAGCCTCGGCCGGGCACGCCGTCGCTTTCCACCGAGACCGACCCGCCGTGCGCGGCCGCGAGATCGCGCACGATCGCGAGCCCGAGCCCCGAGCCACCGGAGTCCGCTCGACGATGGAACCGGTCGAATACGCGCGGCAGGTCGGCGGAGGCGATCCCCTCGCCCGTGTCGCGTACGACGACGAGCACTTCGCCGCCGTCCGTCGACAGCTCGATCGTGACGCTGCCTCCGGAAGGGGTGTGCCGCAGCCCGTTCGTCACGAGGTTGCCGAGGATCTCCCGCACGCGCACGGGATCGACGCTGGTCACGACCGACGAGTCGCCCGAGACGGCGAGGGTGACGCCGCCGGCGAGGGCGCGCGGTTCGTGGGCGGCGACGACCTCGTCGGCGAGCGAGCGAAGGTCGACGGGCTCGCGGTGGAGCGGCAGCGCGCCGGCCTCGGCGAGTGACAGCGTCCGAAGGTCGTCGAGCAGCCGGTCCATGACGGCCGTCTCGGCGAGCAGCGGGGAGAGGTGCTGCGCATCCGTCGGATGAACGCCGTCGAGCATCGCCTCGAGCCCGCCGGCGACCACCGTGAGCGGGGTGCGCAGCTCGTGCGTCACGTCGGCGAGGAGCGCCCGTCGATCCTCCCGCGACCTGTCGAGCCGCTCGGCCATTGCGTTGAACGACGCCGCGAGGCCGCGGACCGGCCTCGGTCCTCGGAGCGTGACGCGGACGTCCGGCTCGCCGTCGGCGAGGCGCTCGGCCGCGGCGCCGAGCTCCGCGAGCGGCCGGATCGCACTGCCGAACACCCGGATGCCGGCCAGGACGAAGACGGCGACGACGACGATGACGGCCACCGCCGTCGCGGCGGACGGCGTGGCCCCGGGGGCGACGACGCCGAGAAGCGTGCCCGCCACCCATGTCGCGAGCGCGGTCAGCGTCCCGATGAACAGGACGATCGCCAGGACCAGGCAGCCGAGGAAGCCCGGTCCCCCCGGCCCCCGGCCGCGAGCCATCGGCCGCCGGTTCCAGCCGCCTCGTCCGTGCCACTCGGGGGCGTCCCATCGACGCCCACGCCACTCGGAGCCGCCGTCGGCGTCCACACCGCGCGGTCCGCTCGGCTCATCGTCCATCAAGCGTCAGCCGTCCGGGTCGGCGAGCGCGTAGCCAACGCCGTGCACCGTCCGTACGTACCGCGGCGTGCCGGCCGCGAGATCCGGCTCGAGCTTCCGCCGGAGGTTCCGGATGTGGCCGTCGATCGCGCGCTCGTACGTCTCGAGCGAGAACCCGTGCACGGCGTCGAGCAGCTGCGAGCGGGTCCACACGCGTCCGGGCTCCCGCGCCAGCGTCGCGAGGAGCTCGAACTCGGTCGGCGTGAGCTCGACGGTGCGTCCCGCCGCCATGACGCGCCGGCGGGCGAGATCGACCTCGAGGTCGCCGGCCGCGATGCGCTCGTCCGTGGGCGGAGGCGCGTCCGCTCGCCGAAGGACGGCGCGGACGCGCGCGACGAGCTCCTTCGGGCTGAACGGCTTCACGACGTAGTCATCCGCCCCGAGCTCGAGGCCGGTCACGCGGTCGGTCTCATCCCCGCGCGCGGTCAGGATGACGATGGGAACGGTCGAGTCGCGCCGGATCGCACGCACGACATCGAGCCCGTCCACGCGCGGCAGTCCGAGGTCGAGCACGAGCGCGTCGGGCCGGCGGGCGCGGAACGTGGCGAGCGCCGCGGCACCGTCCGCGGCGGGGAGCACGGCGAAGCCCGCGTGCTCGAGGTAGTCGCGGACGAGCGCGGCGATCTGCGGCTCGTCCTCGACGACGAGGATGGTGCGCATCGGGGAAGCTCCGGGGACGGCGAGACGCCGGGCGAGGATACCCGCCCGGCGTCGAAGGGAAGCGGTCAGCCGGCCGTCCGGCCGGGCGCGTGAGACGGGCCTGCGGCGGACGAGGCGCCCGAGGCCGTCGGGGCGGACGAACCCGGCGACCGGGCCTCCTCCTCGTGGAGCCGGCGGTGTGCGTCCGCGATCCACTGGCGCCGCTGGTCGCCGTCGGCGCCTCCGCTCCACGGTCCACTCCACCGGTCGGGGCCGTAGCCGGGGCCCCACGGCCCGCGGCGTCGGCCGGCGAACGCGAAGAAGAGGAAGCCGAGGAACAGGAAGAAGAACAGGAAACCGAAGCCGGGGAACCCCCAGCCGAGATACACGGCTCCGCCGGCCGTGCCGACGTTGGAGGCGATGCCGGCCTGGAAGCCGACGAGGCCCGCGACGAGGGCAGTGAGGCCGAGGACGATGATGCCGAACAGCGGACGCATGGTGGATGTCTCCGGTAAGGTGCCCGATCCTCGGGCACCGGGGCGAGTTGATGCGTCGATCGTCGCGTCCGGATGTGCAGATCCAGTGCGGATGCCATGCAGGGTCGATGGGATCGATGCGGCCTCCGGACCGGAACCTGACACGGCCTGACTCGGCCCGCGGGTAGAATTCGGCCGTCCCATCCGCAGGCTTGGAGCCCATGGAACGCCTCCTGCTGCTCGACGGCAACGGGCTCATCTACCGGGGCTACTTCGCGCTCATCGATCAGCCGTTGACGACGTCGAAGGGCGAGCTGGTCACCGCGGTGTTCGGGTTCACGAACATCGTCCTGCGTGCGATCCAGGACACGAAGCCGGACCTCGTCGCGGTCGCCTTCGACCTGCCGAAGCCGACATTCCGCCACGACCGGTTTGCCGAGTACAAGGCGACCCGCACGCGGATGCCCGACGACATGCGGGACCAGATCCCGAAGGTCCGCGAGGTCGTGAAGGCGCTCGGGATCCCCGCGTACGAGCAGGAGGGGTTCGAGGCCGACGACGCGATTGCCACCCTCGTCGGGCAGGCCGAGGCTGCAGGATTCGAGGTCGTTATCCTCACCGGCGATCTCGACATGCTCCAGCTCGTGTCCGAGCGGACCCGCCTGATGGTCTCGCTCCGGGGCGGCATCGCGAACACCGTCAGCTACGACCTCCCGAAGATCGTGGAGCGCTGGGGGCTCCGCCCGGACCAGATGCTCGACTACAAGGCGCTGAAGGGCGACTCGACGGACAACATCCCTGGCATCCCTGGGGTGGGGGAGAAGACGGCGTCGAAGCTCGTCGCGACCTGGGGCACGCTCGACGAGCTGTATGCGCACCTCGACGAGGTCACGCCCGAGAAGCTGCGGGCGCCGCTCGCCGACCACCGGGACCAGGTGCTCGAGAGCCGGGAGCTGATGCGGCTCGTTCGCGACATCGACGTCCGGCTCGACACGACTCGTGGGCGGGTGGGGGAGTACGACCGCGAGGCCGTCGTCCGGCTGTTCCGCGAGTACGAGTTCCGGACGCTGATCGACCGCCTGCCGCCCCTCACCGGCGAGAACCCGGAGGACGCGGTCGCCGCGATGCGGGAGCTCCGCGACGCGGGGTTCCCGGCGGCCCAGGGCGCAGGATCCCGTGGCGGGGTCGGGGGAGCGGCGGCCCGACTCGCAGGCACGCAATCGGCAGGTGGCCAGCTCCAGCTGTCGCTCGACTTCGATGCGATCGGCCGCGGCGGGCGCCCCCGCACCGACGTCGACGCCGCCGCCGACGCGGACACGGGCGGCACGAACGGTCACATCGCCGCGCAGGATCCAGGCGAGGCGGTCTCGGTCGCTGCGGGCGACCTCCCGGCCGCGCTTGCCGCCGCGATCGCCGATCCCGGTCGGATCGAGGTGGTGGACGCGGACGGCGTGGCCGGCCTCGAGCCGTGGCTTCGCACCCAGGACCTGGTCGGCACCGGTCTCGTGCTCGACGATCCGCGGCCGCTCGCCGGCACGCCGCTCGCGCTCGCCGTCGCCGGCACGGATGGGCGCGTCGTCGCGGCGGAGGGAGCCGACGCATCGCGTGCGCTTCGGCACCTGCTCGAGCGGATCGAGGCCGCGCTGGTGGGCCATGAGGTCAAGCCCCTGCTCACGATGCGGTTCGCCGAGGCGCTCGAGGCGCGGCCGACGCGCATCGCGTTCGACACGCAGATCGCGGCGTACCTCGTCAACGCCGCGCTGCGCGCACAGCGGATCGCCGACGTGGTCGCGGAACGGCTCGACCTCGTGCTGCCACCCGCGGCCGCGGGCCTGTCGCCGGTCGCGATCGCCGGGCTCGACGCCCTCGGCGCGCTTGCGGTCCGGCCCTCGCTCGAGGACGCGCTCCGGGCGGATGGCGCTGATCGCCTGTTCACCGAGATCGAGCTTCCGCTGATCCCGATCCTCGCGCGGATGGAGGCCACGGGCATCGCGCTCGACCGCGAGGCGCTGTCCACCCTCGAGGTGGAGTTCGCGGCGGAGATCGCGAGGCTCGAGCGCGAGATCTTCGACGCCGTCGGGCACGAGTTCACCATCGGCAGCCCGAAGCAGCTGGGCGAGATCCTGTTCGTCGAGCTCGGCCTGCCGAAGGGCCGCAAGACGAAGACCGGCTACTCGACCGACGCGAGCGTCCTCGAGGAGCTGCGCGGCGTGCACCCTGCCGTGGAGCCGATCCTCGAGTGGCGGATCTTCACGAAGCTCCGCTCGACGTACGTCGAGGCACTCCCGACGCTGATCGGCCCCGACAACCGCCTGCACACGCTGTTCAACCAGGCGGTCGCGGCGACCGGGCGGCTGTCGAGCTCCGACCCGAACCTCCAGAACATCCCGATCCGCACGCCGCTCGGCCGCCGGATCCGGCATGCGTTCGTTGCGGGCTCGCCGGACACGACCCTCGTCGCCGCGGACTACAGCCAGATCGAGCTGCGCATCCTCGCCCACGTCAGCGGCGACGAGCACTTGCGCGACGCGTTCGAGCGCGAGGCGGACATCCACCGCGAGACCGCCGCACGCGTGCTCCGGAAGCCGCCCGAGGAGGTCACGGCCGACGAGCGGTCGATGGCGAAGATGGTGAACTTCGGGCTCGCGTACGGGATGAGCGACTTCGGGCTGTCCTCGCGCGCCGGGATCAGCCGCCAGGACGCCCAGGAGTTCATCAACTCCTACTTCGCCGCGTACGGCGGCATCAGCCGCTACATGCTCCACATCCGCGAGACGGCGGGCGAACAGGGGTACGTGTCGACGCTGCTCGGCCGGAAGCGCCAGATTCCGGAGCTGCGCTCGGCGAACCGTGCGCTCAAGTCCGCAGGCGAGCGGATGGCGATCAACATGCCGATCCAGGGGACCGCCGCGGACATCATGAAGATCGCGATGATCCGGACCGACCGGGCGCTGCGCGACGGCGGCTTCCGCGCCCGAGTGGTGCTGTCGGTCCACGACGAGCTGCTGCTCGAGGCGCCGCGCGAGGAGGTCGACCGGCTGATCCCGGTGCTCCGCGAATCCATGGAGGGCGCGCTGCCGCTGTCGATCCCGCTCACGGTCGAGGTGAAGGTCGGCGACTCGTGGGAGGGGATGTCCCCCGTGTCGCGCCGCGACGCGATCCTCGCGGAGGCCGACGAGGCGCCGGCCGCGCTCGAGGTCTAGGCCGACCGCGCTCCCGTCACGCGAGCGCTGACCTCGCGTCAGGCGCTCGCAGGCGCAGTCGCACCGGGTCTGGGCGCGCCACCCGTCAGCGGTCGCGCGAGGACGCCGATCACGATGGCGGCCACGAGCGGGATGAGGAACGCCGCCGCGAGACCGGCCTGGTCCGCCGCGAGGCCGATCGCCGTGGGTGCGAAGACGAGGCCGAGTCGCACGAGCCAGGCGACGAGCGCGACCGCATGGCCGGTCGGGATGCCGGGCCTCGACCCGGCCGCGAGGATCATGACCGGGAACATCGACGCGGATCCATACCCGATCGCGGCGAACCCGACGAACGCGAGAGCTGGCGCGTCGAGCGGCGAGGCCGCCATCGCGGTCAGCACGCCTGCTCCCGCGATGACCGCCCCGCCTCGCACGACATTGGTGCCGCCCCAGCGGTCGATCCAGCGGTCGTTCGTGAGCCGACCGACCGCCATCGCGGTGATGAACACGACGAACCCCGCGCCGGCGATTCCCGCGGCTGTCCCCAGCACGTCGGTGAGGAACACCGCGCTCCATACCGTCGCGGTCGTCTGGACGACGATGGTCAGGATCCCGAGCATCGCGATCGGCCCGAGCACGCGCAGCAACCGCGCGGCGTGGCGCACGTGGACGGGTTCGTCGGTCACGCCGTCGGTCTCGGGGTGCGCGTCGGCCTCCGCGCTCGGCAGCAGGAACCGCGACGTGGCGACGATCGCGGTGCCGAGGACGACGGCCGCGACGAGGAGATACGGCGCGACCCCGATCGCGAGGCCGGCAGCGAGCGCACCGGCGGCACCGGCGACCATCCCGCCGACGCTCCACAGGCCGTGGAAGCTCTGCAGGATCGATCGCCCGTAGACACGCTGCACGCCGAGGCTGTGCGCGTTCATCGCGGCGTCCATGGTCGCGTCGAACATGCCGAGGACGAGGTACGCGGCCGCGAGCATCGCCCACGACGACGCGAGCCCGATCGAGGCAAGGGCGACGACGGCACCGATCCCCGAGAGGACCGCCACACGCGCGCTTCCCGCGCGAGCGATCAAGGTTCCTGCGAGCCCGCCGGCGAGGAGCCCGCCGACGGCCAGCGCCGCGACGGCCGCGCCGAGCTCGCCGTCCGTCAGCCGCAGGGCGTCCTTGATGGCCGGAAGGCGCGGCAGGACCGCCGCGGCGACCGCGCCATGGGCGAAGAACAGCGTGCTCACCGCAATCCGGGCGGCGCGGGCACGCCCGAAGTCAACGGGCGACGTCATGGAGCGATCCATGGTGCCCGAGCGACGCGGCGTGCGCGGCGCCACCGCGGGACGTGCCCTATCGTCTCCGCGATGCCTGAGCTACCCGAGGTCGAGACCGTTGCGCGCGACCTCCGGCGCCGGCTGCTGCCCGAGGGTGGCGGGCCGGGCCCGGTGATCGTCGGCGCGCGGGTGTCGTGGACGAAGACCGTGCGCGACGGAGACTCCGACTCCTTCGCCGTCGCCGTTGCGGGCCGCCGGATCGAAGCCGTGGGGCGCCGCGGCAAGCAGGTCGTCGTCGACCTCTCTGACGGGGCGTTCCTGACGATCCACCTCAAGATGACAGGCCAGCTGTTCGTCGTGCCGGCGTCGCTCCCGGTCGACCCGTACGAGCGACTCGCGCTCGCCCTCGACGACGGGCGCGAGATCCGGTTCCGGGACGTCCGCAAATTCGGACGGATCGGGCTGTACCTGGCTGACGATGACCCGTTCGACGGCATCGGGCCCGAGCCGCTGGACGACCGGTTCACCCTCAAGGCGTTCCGTTCACGGATCCGTGGCCGTCGGGCCCGGCTCAAGCCCCTCCTCGTGGACCAGGCGTTCCTCGCCGGCGTCGGCAACATCTACGCCGACGAGGCCCTGTGGCGCGCGAAGCTGCATCCGCTGCGGTCCGCCCGGTCGCTTCGGCCGTCCGACGAACGGGCGCTGTATCGCCACATCCGCGAGATCCTGGCCGAGGCCGTG
>DATFQL010000040.1:0-2046 GCA_035264305.1 Candidatus Limnocylindrales bacterium
GCCGCGGGGCCTGGGGGGCTGCGACGACGCCCGGGACATCCTCGACCGGCGGGATCCAGGGGGCGGCCTCGTGCGCGCCGTCGGCCGGCCTGCCCACGGTCAGCGGTGCGGTGGGCCCCGATGCCGCGACGAGCGGCGCGGTGTCTGCGGTCGGGAACAGGTGGCACGCGACGCGGACCCCGTCCGCGAACCGTACCTCGGGCGGCACGACCTCCCGGCACACGTCCATCGCGAACGCGCATCGCGGCGCGAACCGGCAGCCCGGTGGCGGCGTGCGCAGGTCCGGTGGCGCGCCGGGGATGACGTCGAGCGTCCGGCGGTCGGCGTGGATGTTCGGGAACGCCGACAGGAGCTTGCGGGTGTACGGGTGACGGGGCGCCGTGAACACCCGCGAGACCGGGCCTTCCTCGGCCACCTTCCCGGCGTACATCACCAGGACCCGGTCGCAGGTCTCGGCGATGACCGACAGGTCGTGGGTGATGAGCATCAGCGACAGGCCCAGGTCGTGGCGCAGCTGCTCGAGAAGCTGGAGGATCTGCGCCTGGACCATGACGTCGAGGGCCGTCGTCGGCTCGTCGCCGATGACGAGGGCCGGGTCACACGACAGCGCCATCGCGATCATCGCCCGCTGGCGCATGCCGCCGGACAGCTCGTGGGGGTAGGCCGTCGATCGCTGCTTCGGGATGCCGACCAGGTCGAGGAGCTCGCGTGCGCGCTTCTGCGACGCGTCGCGCGACTGCCCGAGCCGGACCTCGATCGGCTCCGCGATCTGGTCGCCCACGCGCCGCACCGGGTTGAGGGCGTTCATCGCGCCCTGGAACACCATCGAGATCTCGCGCCACCGGTATCGCGCGAGCTGCTTCTCGGTCTTGGGTACGAGATCGATCCCGAACAGCTTGACCGACCCGCCCCTGATCCGGCCGTTCGCGGGCAGGAGCCTGACGAGCGACAGCGCCGTCGTCGTCTTGCCGCAGCCGGACTCCCCGGCGATGCCCAGGGCCTCGCCGTCATCGAGCCGGAACGACACGCCGTCCACGGCCTTGACCGATCCGTTGCGGAGCGCGAACCGGACGGTCAGGTCCTCCACCTCGAGCAGCGGCGCGGCGGGGTCGGCGAGCTTGGGCAGCGGCCACTGGCGCCGGCCGCGGATCGACGCCGGCGTCGGCAACGACGCGGGTGACCCGCCCGCGGACGGGCGCGCGTACCCCGGCGCGCGATCCTCCACGTGGGTCATCGGCGGCTCAGCGCCTTGGGGTTGAGGACGTCGTCGAGTGCGTTGCCCAGCAGCGTGAACGCCATGACGACGAGGACGACCGCGGCGGCCGGCGGGACGATGTACCACCACGCGCCGAGGCCGGGGGCGCCGGCCGCCTGGGCGCTGTTGAGCGTCTGGCCCCACGACGGCGCCGACGGGTCGCCGAGGCCGATGAACGCGAGCGTCGTCTCGGTGAACACCGCGGTCGCGAAGGTGAGCACCGCCTGCGCGACGATCAGGTTCATCACGTTGGGCAGGATATGGCGGCGCATGATCCAGCCGCCGCCGGAGCCGATCACGCGCGCGCGGTCGACGAACATCCGCTCCTTCAGCGAGAGGACCTGGCTCCGGATCACGCGCGCCGTCGTCGCCCAGCTGGTCAGGCCGATGACGATGACGATGACGAGCAGGGTCGAGCGGATGCCGAGCAGCTGCGCCCGGGAACCGATCACGTCGAGGATGATCGGCGCGAGGATCAGGGCGAGGACGATCGTCGGCAGGACGAGGAAGAAGTCCGACAGCCGCATGAGCAGCGTGTCGGCCGCTCCACCGACGAACCCGGCCACGATCCCGACCAACGACCCGATGAGGATCGTGATCACCGTGGCCATGAGGCCGATCGTCATCGAGATGCGGGCGCCGTGGACCGTCAGGTTGAGCATGTCCCGACCGAGCTCGTCGGTGCCGAACGGGTGCGCAACGGTCGGCGCCTGGAGCGGGATGCCGCTGGTCGTCGTGAGGTTCTCGAGTGGCCCGACGAACAGCGTCGGCGCGAGCGCGAGCAGGCCGAA
>DATFQL010000041.1:0-5792 GCA_035264305.1 Candidatus Limnocylindrales bacterium
TCCGCAGACCCGAGCTTCATGATCGAGCCGCGCCCGAACTGCTTCTCGATCGCGAGGATCGCGGCGTCGACGGCGCGCCCCCGCTCCCCGACCGCCTTGTCCGCGCTCCCGTTGCGGGCGTCCATGTCCTTGCCGGTGATCGTCATCCTGTCCTCGCTCCTGGCGGCATCTGCCGAACCGACGGAGCGGGACCCGGTCCCCGCCCGTGGCGCGGCGTCAGCCCTCGCCGGACTCCTCGTTCCACCTCGGCTTGCGCTCCTTCCGGATCAGCTCCGCCTGTTGCGGAGCCTCCGACAGTGGCGTGAGCTTCGGCTGGACGGACTTGTCCTTCGGCTTCTTCTTCTGTTCCTTGGCAGGGCGGTCTCGTGAACCCATGAGTCGCCTCCACGGGCGTTGACGGTATCGGCACGGACTTCACGCGGGCTTTGCGGCGCCTTCACCGCCACTCATCCGGACGGCGCGTGCGCGCAATTCCGGCAGCTCGGAGGGGAAGGTCCCGGCGCGGATCGCGGCCCGGATTCGGTGCATGAAGTCTAGGGTGAAGGTGAGGTTGTGACAAGTCGCGAGACGGTACGCGAGCATCTCCCGGGCCCGGAACAGATGGCTCAGATACGCACGCGAAAAGCGGCTGCAGAGGGGGCACGGACAGTCCTCCTGAACGGGCCGTGGGTCGTCGCGGTACTGCTCGTTGCGGAGGTTCAGGCGGCCGCCGGGCACCCACAGCTGCCCGTTCCGCGCGACCCGGGCCGGGAGCACCGAATCGAACAGGTCGATGCCGCGATGGACGGCGTCGAGCAGGTCGAGCGGCGAGCCCAGCCCCATCAGGTATCGGACCCGGGCGTCGCCGTCGAGGTGGGGAACCGTCGCGTCGAGGGTCGCGTTTCGCTGCTCGGGCGTCTCGTCGCCGGCGAGCCCGCCGATATTGATCCCGTCGAACGGGAGCGACGCGATGAACCGCGCCGACTCGGCCCGAAGCGCGACGTCGAGCCCGCCCTGGACGATCCCGAACAGCGCCTGGTCGGTCCGCGTATGCGCCGCGACGGAGCGCTCTGCCCAGCGATGGGTCCGGTCCATCGCGTCGCGCACGATCGCGCGCGAAGAGCTCGGGAAGACCGGCTGGTCGAACGCCACCGCGATGTCGGCACCGAGCGCCTGCTGGACAGCGATCGAGTGCTCGGGCGTGAACCGGTGGATCGACCCGTCGAGGTGCGACTTGAACGTGACGCCATCGTCGTCGATGACCCGCAGGTCGCCCAGCGACACGACCTGGAACCCGCCCGAGTCGGTGAGGATCGGCCGCGTCCAGCCCATGAACCGGTGAAGCCCGCCGAGACGCTCGATGCGCTCGTGCCCCGGCCGCAGGTAGAGGTGGTACGTGTTCGCGAGGACGATCGTCGCGCCGGCCGCCGATACCTCATCGGGATGGAGGGTCTTGATGGTCGCGTTCGTGCCGACGGGCATGAACTGCGGCGTCTCGACGACCCCGTGCGGCAGCGTCAGGCGCCCCGCCCGCGCGCGTGTGGACCCGTCCGCGGGCGGCGGCGTGAGGAGCTCGAACGAGGCGGCGCCGGTCACGTCAGCGCCGGTTGAGGAGCGCGAGGACGAGCGAGGCGAGGATCGACACGACGAGCATCGTGCCGAGCGGGATGAAGATCGTGAGGTTCTCGCCCTTGATAACGATGTCGCCGGGCAGATGGCCGAGCACCGGGATGCGTGAGCCGAACACCATGACCAGGCCCACGACCGCGACGAGCAGACCAACCACGATCAGGACGCGTCCCATCGGCTCCATCGGCGATCCCCGTCACCCGGCCGGGATGTCGTCCCACAGCGCCGGCATGTCGGGCTCGGCGCGGCGCGGCGGCGGGATCTCGAAGCCCAGGCCGGAGAGGTGCTGTCGGGCGGCCTCGGTGGCGATCCGGCCCTGCGGCGTCCGGTCGAGGAAGCCGAGCCGGAGGAGGAACGGCTCGTACACGTCCTCGATCGTCTCGGGCTCCTCCGCGAGGACCGCGGCGAGGGCCTGGACCCCCACCGGCCCCGACGCGAACTTCTGGATGATCGCGGCGAGGAGCTTGCGATCGGTCGTGTCGAGGCCGAGCTCGTCGATGTCCAGCACGCGCATCGCCTCGATCACCGCGCCGACGCGGATCGACCCGTCCCCGTGCACCTCGGCGTGGTCACGGACACGTCGGAGCAACCGGTTGACGATGCGTGGCGTGCCCCGACCGCGCTTCGCGATCAGGCGGGCCGAATCGGCATCGACGTCGACGCCCAGGATCCCCGCGGACCGACCGACGATCGCCGTCAGCTCATCCTCGCCGTAGAAGTCCAGCCGGTACGTCATCCCGAACCGGTCGCGGAGCGGACCGCTGATCCGGCCGGCACGTGTCGTCGCGCCGACGACCGTGAACGGCTTGAGGCTCAGGCGCAGGCTCCGCGCGCTCGGGCCCTTGCCGATCATCACGTCGAGGGCGTAGTCCTCCATCGCCGGGTAGAGGATCTCCTCGACGGCGCGGTTCAGGCGGTGGATCTCGTCGATGAACAGGACGTCGCGCTCGTCGAGCGCCGTGAGGATCGCGGCCAGGTCGCCGGCACGTTCGATGGCAGGCCCGCTCGTGTACCGCACGTTCACGCCCAGCTCGCGCGCGATGATCGTCGCGAGCGTGGTCTTGCCGAGGCCGGGCGGGCCGTAGAGGAGCACGTGATCGGCCGCCTCTCCCCTGCCCTTTGCCGCCTGGACCAGCACGTCGAGGCTTGCCTTCACCTCGCGCTGGCCGATGTACTCGTCGAGGGTCCGGGGGCGCAGCGACCCCTCGACCGCGAGCTCGCCGAGGTCGGTCGCGCCGGCCGCGAGGAGGCTCAGCGGGTCGTCGCTCATCGCGCGGAGTCTAGCAGGTCGACATGGCCTTTGGTACAGATGTTCGACTGGCCGGAGCCGCCTCGCGCGGCCCGCGCGACCGATGCGAAGATGGCCCGATGACGGACCGATTCACGATCGACACCATGCTTCGCCTGCCCCGCCTGTCGTCGC
This sequence comes from Candidatus Limnocylindrales bacterium, assembly GCA_035264305.1. Classification (GTDB taxonomy): domain Bacteria; phylum Chloroflexota; class Limnocylindria; order Limnocylindrales; family CSP1-4; genus CAIXZV01. Next base: position 3,032 of record DATFQL010000041.1, read on the forward strand.
TCAAGCTGAGTCCCGACGGGCGCCGGCTGGTCGCCGCGGTCGGCGGCGTGTCCCCTGACGGGAAGTCGATGGCGACGTCGTTGTGGCAGCTCGATCCGGAGGATCAGCGACCTCCCCGCCGGCTCACCCGCTCCGTCGAGGGCGAGGGCGCGGGGATCGCGTTCCTCCCCGACGGCGCGCTCCTGTTCGAGTCGAAGCGCCCCGACCCCGACGCGAAGCCCGACCCGGAGAAGAAGGTCAACGCCCTGTGGGCGCTCCCTGCGGAGGGCGGCGAGGCACGGCTCCTCGTCGCGCCCGAGGGCGGCGTGTGCGGGATCGCCGTGGCGCGCGACGCGCACGCGCTCGTGTTCGGGGCGAACGTCCAGCGCGGCTCGCGGGACTTCGGCGGCGACACGGAGCGGACGACCGCACGCAAGGACGCGGGCGTCGAGGCGCTCCTGTTCGACGACTACCCGATCCGCCACTGGGACCACTACCTGGGACCCCGAGTGCGGCGGCTGTACGCGGCGACGGTCCCCGAGGGCGAGCAGCGCATCGACGAGCCACGCGACCTCGACGAGGCGGTCACGGGGTTCACGTTCGACGAGTCCGACGCCGACATCAGCCCGGACGGGTCGTTCGTCGTTGCCGTCCGGCGCGTGTTCCACGGCTTCCCCGAGACGTATGACGACCTCGTCCGGTACGACGTCGCGACGGGCGAGTCCCGGCAGCTGACCCACGCCGACGCCGCGTACGTGCATCCCGTGATCTCGCCCGACGGCCGCTGGGTGGCCGCGGCCAGGTTCACGTTCGCCACGCCGGAGGAGGCCGAGCGCATGACGCTGGTCCTCATCGACGCGGACAGCGGCGAGCAGCGCCAGCTCGCGGCCGACGTCGACCGGCGTCCGGAGTCCATCGTCTGGGGGCCGGATGCGTCCGTCCTGTACTTCACCGCGGACGACGAGGGTCGTCACTCGGCGTACCGCGTCGACCTTCCAGATGGGCAGGCGACGCGCCTGACCGCCGAGGGAGCCGTGACCGATGTCTGCCCCAGCCCGGACGGCTCGACGGTCTACGCGCTCCAGTCCTCGTACGCGCACCCGCCGCGTGTCGTGCGCTTCGACGCACGGTCGGCAGACCAGGTTCCGCACGCGCTCGCGAACGGCATCGACGAGCAGGGGATCGTCGCCCCGGGCGTCGTCGAGCGGATCGGTGCCACCGCCGAGGACGGGACGCCCCTCGGTGGCTGGCTCGTCCGGCCGGCGGACGCCTCGTCCGCGAACCCGGCACCGCTCGTCGTGTTCGTCCACGGGGGGCCGCTGGGCTCGTGGAACACATGGCACTGGCGCTGGAACCCGCACGTCCTCGTCGAGCGCGGCTATGCGGTCGTGCTCCCCGATCCCGCGCTCTCGACGGGCTACGGCCAGCACATGCTCGATCGCGGCTGGGGCCAGTGGGGCGGTACGCCCTACACCGACATCATGGCCGTCACCGATGTCGCGGTCGCCCGCAACGACATCGATGGCGCAACCGTCGGGCTGATGGGCGGCTCGTATGGCGGCTACATGGCCAACTGGGTCGCCGGCCACACGGACCGGTTCAAGGCGATCGTGACCCACGCCTCGCTGTGGGAGCTGCTCGGGTTCCACGGCACCACCGACCACGGCCCGGCGTGGGAGCACGAGATGGGCGACCCGTACACGGATCCGTCGGGGTACGTCCGGAACTCGCCACGGGAGTTCCTGTCCGCGATGGCCGAGGCGAAGACGCCGATGCTCGTGATCCACGGGGAGAAGGACCACCGCGTCCCCATCTCCGAGGCGCTCATCCTGTGGACCGACATGCAGCGCCTGGGGATCCCCGGACGCTTCCTGTACTTCCCGGACGAGAACCACTGGATCCTGAAGCCGCAGAACGCGCGGCTGTGGTACCGGACGGTGCTGTCGTTCCTCGACGAGCACCTGTGCGGGGTCCCGTTCCAGGCCGACCCGCTGCTCGGCGGCTGAGCCTTCCCGGGCGACGACTCGTCAGGCGGAGAGCAGGCCGTCGGTACCGGCCGCCGCGAGCGCCTCGAGCCGCGGCAGGAGCTCGGCGGGCTCCGGCATGCTCGCGATCTCGGCTGCGACACGTGCAGCGGCAGCGCGGTAGCGCGGGTCCTCCAGCACCGCCCTCGTCGCGCGAGCAACCTCGTCGGGCCCGCGCGCATCGGGTGGCAGGGGGATCCCGACGCCCGTCGCGGCGCACCGGTCGGCGTTCTCGGGCTGGTCGGCCGCGACGGGCAGCAGGACGAGCGGGACGCCCGCGGCAAGCGCGGCGAGCATCGTCCCCGACCCGGCGTGGAACACGAGCGCGTCTGCTGTCGCGAGCAGGCGGGACATGGGCAGCCAGCGTTCGACGTGGACGGACGGCCCACGGTCCCCGAGCGCAGCCGGGTCCAGCTCCTGCCCGACTGTCGCAACGACCTCGATGTCCAGCAGTCCGAGTCCGTCCAGGATCCCGACGAGGGCATCGGTGCGCCCGGGGAGCATCGTGCCGAGCGTGACGGCCACCCGGTGCCGTCCGGGCGGACGGGTCCGGAGCCAGGCCGGCTCGCCACTCGCGATGTCGTCCAGCGCGACGGGCCGAAGTGGGACCGATGTCGACGGCGGCGGATCGGACGGGTTGGCGAGCGCCGCCGGCCGGGTGGTCAGATAGCCATGGCGGTGCCACCGCGCGAGGTCCGGGTCGAGCGGGAGCTCGAGCGACACCCGGAGCGCGTTCAGCGGCTCGGCGGACAGACGCA
>DATFQL010000042.1:0-2838 GCA_035264305.1 Candidatus Limnocylindrales bacterium
GCGACGTCGGGGACAGCCGCAGCCGAGTTCCACCCCGCCGTCATCGAGGCGCAGCTGTCGCGGGTGCCGCTCGTGGTGCTCACCGCCGACCGCCCACCCGAGCTGCGCGACCGCGGGGCGCCGCAGACGATCGACCAGGAGCGCCTCTACGGGCGGGCCGCGAAGTGGTACGCGGAGCTGCCGCTGCTCGACGGCGATCCGGCGGTCGAGGCCCACGTCCGGTCGACCGCCGGTCGCGCGGTGGCGACCGCCGCCGCAGGCGCGCCGGGCCCCGTCCACCTCAACGTGCCGTTCCGCGAGCCGCTCCTGCCCGAGGAGCCGCTGGTCCCGGATGAGCCGCCGGGAGACGAGCGAAGCGCAACCCCCGCGCGGGTCGCCGTGCCGTTCACCGCCGCCATCGCCGGCCGCATGGTCCTCGACGACGAGCTTCTCGCCGAGCTCGCGGCGCTCCTCGGACGGACGCCGCGGGGGCTCATCGTTGCCGGGCCCGAGGACGATCCCGAGCTGCCCGAGGCGCTCGCCGGCCTCGCGCGCGCGACCGGCTACCCGATCCTCGCCGATCCGCTGTCGGGCCTCCGCGCCGGGTCCCACGACCGGTCGCGGGTCATCACCCGCGGTGACCAGCTCGTGCGGCCGGGCCCGTGGATCGATGCGCATCGCCCGGATCTCGTCGTCCGCACCGGTGCCATCCCGACTTCGAAGCCGCTCCTCCAGCTGCTCGAGCGGGCGCGCCCCGGCCTCGTCGTGATCGACGGCGACGGCGGCTGGCGGGAGCCCGCGCTGCTGCCCGCGACCTTCGTGCACGCGGATGCCGCGGCCACCGCCCGCGCGCTGACGGTCCAGCTTGGCTCGAACGCGCGGCGAACGAGCTGGACGCGCGACTGGATGGATGGGGAGGACCTCGCGACGAAGGCGATGGACGGCTGGCTGCTGCGGCTCGACGAGCCGTTCGAGGGCGCGCCATTCCCCGCGCTCGCCGCCGCGCTTCCTCCCGGAGCGACGCTGTGGGCCGGCAACTCGATGCCCGTCCGCGACCTCGATGCGTGGATGCCGTCGACGGACACGCCGATCACGATCCGCTCGAACCGCGGCGCAAACGGCATCGACGGCGTCGTCTCGACCGCGCTCGGATCAGCGGCGGTCGCGACCGGTCCCGTCGCGCTCGTCGTCGGCGACGTCTCGTTCCTCCACGACCTCAACGCGCTCGTGGCGGCGAAGCTCCACTCGCTGTCGACGACGATCGTCCTCGTCAACAACGATGGCGGTGGCATCTTCTCGTTCCTGCCCCAGGCGCAGCCGGGGACGCCCGTCGGGTCCGGCCTGCCCGAGCACTACGAAGAGCTGTTCGGGACGCCGCACGGCATCGATGTCGCCCCGATCGTCACGGCGCTCGGCGGCGAGCACCGGTGCGTGACCCATGCCGACCTCGGGGCGGCGATCCGGGACTCGGTCGGCCGCCCCGGCGTCCGCGTCCTCGAGCTGCGCACGGACCGTGCCCGCAACGTGCTCCTCCATCGTGGCGTGACGGCCGCGGTGCAACGGGCGCTGCAGGCACCGGCGAGGTCGCGGTGAGCGCGCTGGCGAGCCCCTCGATCCGGTGGGCCGTCCGGGACGAGGGATCGGGGCACCCCGTCCTGCTGCTCCACGGGTTCACGGGCACGAGCGCCGCGTGGGACGAGCACGCCGCCGATCTCGTGCCCCGGCTCCGCGTCCTCGCACCCTGCCTGCCGGGCCACGGCGAGACGGTGGCGCCACACGACGCGATGTCGGTCGAGGCAACCGCCGACGCACTGGCCGTCCTGCTCGAACGGCACCGGGCGGTACCGGCGCACGTCGTCGGCTACTCCCTCGGGGCGCGGGTCGCGCTCCGGCTCGCGCTGACGCACCCGGATGCCGTCGACCGCCTCATCCTCGAGAGTCCGTCGCCCGGGTTCGAGACGGACGCCGAGCGCGCCGCCCGCCGGGCTGCGGACGAGGCCCTCGCGGCCCGCCTGGAGACCGACGGGATCGAGGCGTTCGTCGACGACTGGGAGCGCAGCCCGATCTTCGCGAGCCATGCCGCGCTCGGCCCGGAGCGCGCAGCGCGCGTCCGCGCGATGCGGCTGGGCAATGAGCCCGGCGGCCTCGCGGCGAGCCTGCGCCACGCCGGGCAGGGGGCGATGGAGCCGCTGTTCGACCGGCTCGGAACGCTCCACAAGCCCACCCTCGTGATCGCCGGTGCGCTCGACGAGCTCGGCCGACCCCGCGCCGAGCGGGTCGCCACCGCGATCCCCGGGGCGCGTCTCACCGTCGTGGACGGTGCCGGACATACCCCGCACGACGAACGACCCGAGGCGTTTCTTCGTCTCGTCCTCGAGTTCCTGGAGGAGGAGCCCGCACGATGACCGAGCCCACGACCGGCGGCGTCAGCTGGACGTCGGTCCGCGACTACACCGACATCCGCTACGAGCACTCCGGAACCGGCATCGCGAAGGTCACGATCAACCGGCCGCAGGTGCGGAACGCGTTCCGGCCGCGGACGGTCCGGGAGCTGATCGATGCCTTCGCCCGGATCCGCGATGACGCGTCGATCGGCTGCGTCCTGCTCACCGGCGAGGGCGACAAGGCGTTCTGCAGCGGCGGGGACCAGTCGTACAAGAGCCACGAGGGCGGCTATCTCGACGACGACGGCGTGGCCCGGCTCAACGTCCTGGACCTCCAGCGCCAGATCCGCAGCCTGCCGATCCCCGTCATCGCGCTCGTCAACGGGTACGCGATCGGCGGCGGGCACGTCCTCCACGTCGTGTGCGACCTGTCGATCGCGAGCGACAACGCGATCTTCGGCCAGGTCGGGCCGCG
>DATFQL010000043.1:0-3337 GCA_035264305.1 Candidatus Limnocylindrales bacterium
TAGGGCGTCGACCTGTCCGAGCTGGCCCGGGTCGTGGGCGCGACGGCGCACGCGGCCGTCCTGATCGGCGAGAGCGGCCCGGCGCTCGAGGGGCTGTTTCGTGACGCCGGCCTGACGCGGACGACCGGCGCGGGGTCGATGGACGAGGCCGTCGCGGCGGCGCATCGCCTCGCCCGGGAGGCGCTCCTCGACCGCGCGGACGGGACGCTCGCCACCGTCGTCCTCAGCCCGGCCGCCGCGTCATTCGACATGTTCGAGGACTACGCCGCTCGCGGGCGGGCGTTCGTCGCCGCGGTCGCGCGGCTCGCACGGGAGACCGGCTGATGGCCACGACGCCGCTCACCGCGCTCCGCGCCCCGGCGCGGGAGCGGCCGAAGAAGACGCTCGAGCGCGAGCGCCACGAGCCGGAGTACGGGATCCTCGTGTCGATCGTCGCGCTGGCCGCGATCGGGATCCTGATGGTCTACTCGTCGTCCGCGATCAAGTCGTTCCTCCAGCGCGACGACACGTTCGCCATCGTGGGGCCCCAGATCCTGTGGGCGTCGCTGGGCATCGTCGCGATGCTCGTGATGATGCGTGTCGACTACCGGTGGCTGCGGGTCGCCTCGATCCCGATGCTCCTGGTAGGCGTCGCAGGCCTCGTCCTCGTGTTCATCCCCGCGATCAACATCGAGGTGGGCGGGTCGGCCCGGTGGCTGAAGATCGGCCCGCTGCCCGCGGTCCACCCCGCCGAATTCATGAAGCTCGCGCTGGTCGTGTATCTCGCGCACTGGTTCGCGAAGCGCGGGACCGCCGTGCGCGGGTTCCTGAGGGGAACCTTGCCGTTCCTCGTGATCGTCGTCCCGGTCGTCGTGCTCGTCCTCCTCGAGCCGGACCTCGGCACGTCCTCGGTCCTCGCGCTGACCGCGTTCACGATGTTCTTCCTCGCGGGCGCCAACGTCGTCCACCTGGTGGGGCTCGGCGCGGCAGCGATCCCGGTGGTTGCCCTGATGTTCCTGCGCGGATACCAGATGGACAGGATCGAGGCGTGGCTCAATCCGTGGTCGGACCCCGTCGGGATCGGGTTCCACAGCATCCAGGGCTATCTCGCCCTCGCGCTCGGCGGGCTGCTCGGGGCGGGTCTCGGCGAGAGCCGGCTGGCGGGCGGCCTGTTCCTGCCCAACGCCTTCAACGACTACATCTTCGCGATCGTGGGGGAGGAGTTCGGCCTGCTCGGGGGCGGCCTGGTGATCGTCCTGTTCCTCGCCTTCGGCTACCTCGGGATCCGGACCTCGCTCGGGGCGCCGGACACGTTCGGCGGGCTGCTGGCCGCCGGCATCACCGCGTGGATCTGCATCCAGGCGTTCATCAACATCGGGGTCGTGGTCGGGCTCATCCCCGTCACCGGCATCCCGCTGCCGTTCGTGTCCGCGGGCGGCTCGTCCCTGATCATCAGCTTCGCGGCGGTGGGCATCCTGCTCTCCGTGTCGAGGGAGACGGTCGAGAAAGGAACCTGGAACGATGCGCCTGCTGATCGCGGGCGGGGGCACGGGCGGGCACATCTACCCGGCCCTCGCCGTCGCCCGGTCGCTCCGCGCTCGAGCCGGCGCGCCTGAGCTCGGCTGGCTCGGTGGCCACCGGGGGCTGGAGCGTGCGATCGTGCCCGCGTCCGGCATCACGGTGACCCGGCTCCTGCTGCGCTCGCTGCGCTCGGCCGCTCGCGACGTCCATGTCGTGCTCGACCCGATCCGACTGGGTCTGTCGATCCCGCAGGCGCTCGTGCTGCTGCTGGCACGGCGGCCCGCGGCCATCTTCACCACGGGCGGCTACGTCGCGATCCCGACGCTGCTTGCCGCGGGCGTGCTCCGGATCCCGAGCGTCCTCTGGGAGGGCAACGTCGTCCCCGGGCGTTCCGTCCGGTTCGTCGCGGGACGCGCGACCGTGCTCGCGGTCAGCCATGCCGAGACGGCGGCCGCCCTCGGCCACCCCCGCGTGTACGTCACCGGGACGCCGATCCGGGCGCTCGGCGGGGTCGACGTGGACGCCGCCCGCGAGCGGTTCGGCGGCAAGCCCGGGGAGCGCATCCTGCTCGTGTTCGGCGGCTCGCAGGCCGTGCGGCGGATCAACGACGCCGTCGTGGCGGCGCTGCCGCGGCTCGTCGAGCGGGTCCGGGTCGTGCACGTCACGGGCGAAGGCGCGTATGCCGCGGCACTTGCCGCACGCGAGACGCTCCCGGAGGATCGGCGGGACCGCTATCGCCCGTTCCCGTTCCTGCATGACGACATGACATCGGCGCTCGCCGCGGCGGACCTCGCCGTCGGGCGCGCCGGCGCCTCGACGCTCGCCGAGGCCGCCGCGTTCGCCCTGCCGACCGCGATCGTCCCGTACCCCCACGCGGCCGGTCACCAGCGGCGCAACGCCGAGGCATTCGCCGAGGCCGGGGCCGCGATCCTCGTCGAGGACGAGGACTTCGATGCCGACCGGCTCGTGGAGGTGGCCGGACTCCTCGCCGATCCTGCACGCCACGCGACGATGTCCGCCGCGGCCCGCGAGCTCGCCCGACCCGACGCGGCGGATGCCGTTGCCGATCTCATCCTCGCGGTCGCGCTCGGCGAGCCGGTGCCCGACGCGGCCGAGATCGAGGCGATTGCGCGGGCGAGGCGCCCATGACCCCGACGGCGGCGTTCGACCCGATTGCCACGGGCACCGAGATCCAGCGTCGGATCGGCGTCAAGACGTCCCGTGACGAGCCGCTCGCCCGCTTCACCACGATGCGTGTCGGCGGGCCCGCGGACCTGTTCGCGGTCGTGCACAACCCGTTCGAGCTCCGGGCGCTCGTCAAGTTCGCACGCTCGCGCGCGATCCCGTACACGCTGCTCGGGCGTGGCTCGAACACGGTGATCGCCGACGCCGGCATCCGCGGGCTCGTGGTCCAGGTGCGGGCCGAGGGGTCGCGGGTCGACGGAGACCGGTATCACGCGGACGCGGGCGTTCCCATGGCGCGGGCCGCCACCGAGACGCAGAAGGCCGGGCTGACGGGGCTCGAGTACGGGCTGGCGATCCCCGGCGCGGTGGGCGGCGCGGTGTGGGCCAACGCGGGCGCGCACGACGCCGAGACCGCCGGCGTCCTCGAGTCGGCGACCGTGCTCCTGGCCGATGGCGCCGAGCGGGTCCTGCCGGCGGACGAGCTCGGGTTCGGCTATCGCGACAGCCGGTTCAAGGAGGCGGAACCGCTCCCCGCCGGGGGCCCGGCCGAGGTCGTCATGGCGGCGACCTTCCGGCTCGCGCCGGCCGACACGGACGCCATCAAGGCCCGCCTCGACGAGATCCGGCGCTGGCGCCAGGCGCACCAGCCGCT
>DATFQL010000044.1:0-6395 GCA_035264305.1 Candidatus Limnocylindrales bacterium
GAGCACTCGAAGCCGGACAGGAAGAACGTCGGGAAGATGCTTTCGGGCGTGGTGGACATGGCACGAGGATGGCCGACACGAGGAGAATCGCGTGGCAGGGAGGGGAGCGCGGCGTTGCGCCTCCGTCGCAACGAGCCCTATCGGTACTGGCCGAAGAACGCCCGCAGGTCGTCGACGAGGAGGTCCGGCACCTCCATGGCCGGGAAATGCCCGCCGACGGAACGCTCGCTCCAGTACGGCGCCGTGCGGTCGGGGTCGAGGAGCCGTCGGATGAGCGGCTCTGTCCCGAAGGCGGCGAAGCCGACCGGCCGGTCGTGCGTCTGGCCCCACGCGACCTCGGCGTGGGCGACGTCGTACAGGAAGTTGGCCGCGCCAGCGCCACCGCGGCCGAACCAGTACACGCTGACGAGCGTGAGCAGGTGATCGAGATCGACCGCGTCTTCGGGCAGGTCCTTCGCAGGATCGGTCCATTCCTTGATCTTCTCGACGATCCACGTCAGCTGCATGACCGGTGAGTCGGAGAGGCCGTAGGCGATCGACTGGGGGCGCGTCGTCTGGACGTGGAGGTACCCGAAGTCCTCGACGCGTGCCGCCTTCAGCTGCTGCCACCGCTGCTGCTCCTCGGCGGTGAGATGGTCGCCGGGCGGGGTGTACTCGGTCGCGATCGCCCCCGGATCGGTCACGACCAGCGCGGCCTTGATCCGCTCGCCGGCCTGGATGCACAGCTGATCGGCGACGCCGGCGCCGACGTCACCGCCCTCGACGCCGTAGTGCTGATAGCCGAGCGCAGCCATGATCTCGTCGAACGCGCGGGCCGTGCGGGCAATGTCCCACCCGGCCTGGAGCGGCGTCGAGAAGCCGAACCCGGGGATCGACGGAACGACGACGTGGAACGCGTCGTCGCGGCGGCCGCCGTGCGCGACCGGATCGACGAGCGGGCCGATCATCCGGGTGAACTCGACGAACGAGCTGGGGTAGCCGTGCAGGAGGAGCAGCGGCAGCGCGGACGGCTCGGGCGAGCGCACGTGGACGACGTGGATCGTCTGCCCGTCGATCGTCGTCGTGACCTGGGGAAACGCGTTGAGCGCGGCCTCCCGGCCCCGCCAGTCGAAGTCGTGTGCCCAGCGCTCCGCGAGGTGCCGGGCATGGGAGAGCGGCACGCCGCGGCTCCAGTCGGGCACGATCCCGGTCGGCCAGCGAGTGTTCACGATCCGCGACTTCAGGTCGTCGAGATCGCCCTGGGGCACGTCCACGGTGAAGGGCGAGAGCTGCATCGTCGGCTCCTCGGCTCGGTCGGTGATGAGCCCATCAAGGCCCAACGAGCGCGCCATGTATTGAACCGAAACGACACCGTGCAAACGAGACCCTAGATCGGCTCGTCACGGTCCTTCGCCTGGCCCGGCGTGAACCCCGTCATGCGTTTCAGGTCACGGGTGAGGTGGGCCTGGTCGGCATATCCAAGGTCGTGCGCGACGTCGAGGATGGGCTCACCCCGCTGCAGGCGCTCGGATGCCTGGCGAGCCCTGACGATCTGCCGGATCCGGCTCGTCGTGAGCCCGGTGACGTGCGAGACGTGGCGCTGGACCGAGCGCCTCGAAGTGCCCGGGTCGTCACCACGCAGCGCCGCCATCACGACCCGGTCGTCGCTGAGGAGGTGCTGTCGCTCGAGCTCCGCGACGAAAGCATCGGTGGTCTCGTACGTGGGCATCCGCCATTCGTCGCCGGCGAGGAGGAAGGACTCCCTCGTCGGCATCGGCAACGCCTCTGTCGTGTCGACCATCGCCGTCGTCGGGACGTGGGTCAGGAACGAGCCACGATGGAAGCGGATGCCCACGTTCCGATTGCCCGCACGGTACGGGACGGGGGTGATCCTGGACGACGGCCCGCTCAGCAGGGCGCGGTTCCCGTGCTCGCTGCGGATGAAGATCATGTCCCAGCAGGCGTCGGCTGCGGCGAGGTACGTGCCGTCGCTCGTGTCGTGAGTGCGCCAGATGACGTCGACGAACCGCGACGCAGACGGTTTCTCCTCGTACTCAAAGGTCATCTGGGGCTCCTCGACAGCAATACCTGCCGCCCCGCCCGATCGTTCACGGACGCGCGATGGCCAAGTCGAGGCGGGCGAGGCGGTCCGGGTCTGCGAGGACGTCGACGGCGACGATCCGGCCGCCAGCGACCGTGAACGCGAGGACGGCGAACGGCCGGCCGTCGGGACCCCAGACGACGCCGCCCGGCGCGCCGTTGACGAGCGTCCGTGTGGCGCTCGCCGCGAGCCTCCGGAACAGCATCGCGTTCGTCGCCACGTCGTTCGCGCCGCGGACCAGCTGGACCATGCGCGGGCGCGCGACGCCGCCGTCAGCGCGAAGGACGACGTCCGGATCGAGCACGGCGATCAGCCGCTCGAAGTCGCCGTCGCGCGATGCCGCGAGGAACGCGTCCACGACCGCCCACTGGCCGTCGAGGTTCGTATCGGGGACCGGCGCACCCTGGACACGGCGGCGGCCGCGGCTCGCGAGCTGCCGCGTGGCGTCCGAAGACCGGCCGACGATCGGTGCGATCTCGTCGAACGGCACCGCGAACACGTCGTGCAGCACGAACGCGACGCGCTCGGCCGGCGTGAGCGTCTCGAGCACGGCGAGCAGCGCGAGGCCGATCGAGTCGCCGAGGAGCGCCTCGTGCTCCGGGTCGATGCCGTCCTGCGGGCTCAGGATGGGGTCCGCGACGTGCACCTCGAGCGGCGACTCGCGTCTCGCGCGCCGCGCGCGGAGCTGGTTGAGGCACACGCGCGCAACGACTGTCGTCAGCCACGCACGCAGGTTCTCGACGTCGCTCGTGTCGGATCGGCTGAGGCGGATCCACGACTCCTGGACGGCGTCGTCGGCCTCGGCGAGCGAGCCGAGCATCCGGTACGCAACGCCGCGGAGGTGTCCCCGGTGCGCCTCGAAGCGCTCGGTCAGCCAGTCCTGGTCACTCATCGGTTCGGTCATCGGTCGGGTCACCGGTCCCTTGTCACATTCGGCTGTCGTGCGGGTTCACCCTCATGACACCGCATCACGAAAGGATGTGACCGATGACGCAGCTCCGACACCCGCCCCGAGGCATCTCCGCCTTCAACGCGATCGCGAAGCCGCTCCTCTCCGCTGGCATGCCCATGGGCTTCAACGGGCTCCTCACCGTTCCCGGTCGCCGGAGCGGCACGCCGCGCACGACGCCCCTGGCGATCATCGAGGACCGCGGCCGTCGATGGGTCTGGTCGCCGTGGGGCGAGGTCAACTGGGTCAGAAACCTGCGGGCCGCCGGTCTGGCGACGATCACGGTCCGCGGCCGGCAGCACGAGGTGCGTGCGAGGGAGCTGGACCCGGATCAGCGGGTGGCGTTCTTCCGCGAGACGCTCGAGCCGGTCGCGCGCCGGATGCGGGGTGGCGTCCAGTTCCTCCGCATCCTCGACGGGGTCGACGTCACGGATCCCGAGACGGCCGCCGAGGGCAAGGTCGTGTTCGAGCTCCTGCCGGGTTGAAGGTGCGGTCGCGGAGACGAGCGCGGCGCGCGCCACCACTGCGCCTCAGGCGTCGGCGAACAGGCCGTGTCCCCGGCGCATGACGATGAGCAGGGCCCACCCGAGGGGGATGGGCACGAGCCACTGGGCGACGCGGTACAGCAGGACCGCGGCGGCAACCTGCGCGGCGTGCGCCGGGTCGATTGCCGCCGTGAGGAGGCCGATGTACGCGACCTCGCTCACGCCCAGCGCCCCCGGCGTGACGGGCAGCAGCGCGACGAAGCTGACGATGGCCATCGTCGCGAGCACGGTCGGAGGCGAGATGACGTCCGGCCCGACGCCGCACGCCCGCAGCGACATCTCCAGGACGAGAAACCAGGCGAGCTTCGCCAGGACGGCTGCGCCGTATGCTGCCAGCCCGTCGCGGTTGAGGATCTCGTGGAGCTGCTCGCGCAGGTCCATCACCGCATCGGATACCCCGGACGGTCCGGGCCGACGAAGCTTCCTCGCGACCCAGCCGATCGCCCCTGCGAGCCAGTCGCCGATGCGTCGCGCCAGCCGCTTCGAGCGCACGATGGTCGTGAACGCGGCCGTTCCGACCGCGAGCAGGAGCACCCCGATCGCGGCGAGCATCGCTCCTGCCGGCTCGGTCGTCCCACCGCCGAGGACGATCACGATGACGGCGATGAGGGGCAGGACGAGCGCCGAGACGGTCTCGAGCAGGCCGCCGATGACCAGCCCGGCGCTCGCCCGGTTGAGGGGGATGCCCCACTGGCTGTACAGCACGAGCCGGGTCGCGATGTCCGTGGGGCCCGGGATCGTGCTCGCCACCGCCCGTCCCGCCAGGTCCGCCCCAACGGCGTGCCGCCACGAGAGCTCGCGGACGAGGACCCGGTACGGGACGGCGCTCGCCACGTAGGCGAGGCAGGACGTGGCGGCGAGCAGGGCAACGTCGCCGGCATCCAGCGCCGCGAGGGCGGCAAGGACTGCGCGGTAGTCGACGATCCGCGGCAGCACGACGACGAAGACGACGCCGAGGATCACCAGCGGCAGGACGACCTGTCGCGGCGCGGGCCGGGCGCGCCGGATCGCGGGTGCCGCGGCGACCGATGGCGATGCTGCGGAGACGCCCGCGTCGTTCACCCGCGCAGTCTCGCACCCGGCGACGCGTGGCTCACTGGCTCGATGGTCACGACGTCCTCAGCTCGACGAGAACCGGCGACGGCGCCCATGCCATCATCGAGAGACCTCGTGGATCGCACAGGAGGCTTCGCGCATGGCCGCCGCGCCTACGCCACTCTCGCCAGACGCCATCGACCAGCTCCGACGGACGATCACCGCCGAGGTGATCGGGCCCCAGGACCCGGCATACGACGAGGCGCGGCGGCTCTGGAACGCAATCCACGATCTGCGGCCGGCCGTCATCGCCCGGCCGCAGACCGCGCAGGAGGTCGCGACCGCGATCGCCTTCGGTCGAGACCACGACCTCGAGATCGCCGTGCGGTCCGGAGGTCACAGCCCCGCCGGGCACTCGGGCGTCGATGGCGGCCTCGTCATCGACATGTCCGCGATGCGTGACGTGGCCGTCGATCCCGTCGCGAGGACGGCGCGAACGGGTGGGGGAGCGCTGCTCGGCCAGCTCGACGTCGAGGCCCAGGCGCACGGGCTCGTGTGCCCCGTGGGCGTCGTCGGGCATACCGGCGTTGCGGGGCTCACGCTCGGCGGTGGGGTCGGGCGATTGCAGCGGAACTTCGGGCTCACGCTCGACAACGTCCGGGTCGTCGAGCTCGTCACCGCCGACGGCCGTGTGGTCCGCGCGAGCGAGACCGAGGAGCCCGAGCTGTTCTGGGGCATGCGGGGCGCCGGCTGGAACTTCGGGATCGTGACCGGCTTCGAGCTCGGCCTGCACCCGTTCGGCCCGGAGCTCAACCGCGGGATCCTGATCTACCCGGGATCCGACGTGCGCGGCGCCTGGCAGACGTTCCGGGATTACGCGCTGGTGGCACCGGACACCGTCTCGCTCATCTTCGGCATCGACCGGGCCGGGCCCACGGTCAACATTCCCGAGGAGCTCAAGGGTCGGCCCATCGCGTACATCTCGTACAACCACAGCGGAGCGGGGGAGACGGTGGACCGCGACATCGCGCCGCTTCGAGCCGGGCCGACGCCTGCGTCCGAGACGACAGGCCCCGCGAACTACCTCGAGGTCCAGACCGCGCACGACCTCGTGTTCGCCGGCGGCCAGCGCTCGTTCCTCCTGGGCGCGAACGCGGATGGCCTGCGACTCGAGGCGCTCGACGAGCTCGTCGAGCTGATCGGGGACGCCGAGGGGAGCTTCTCGGCGACGGCGATGGGCGGCGCGATCGGACGCGTCGCCGAGGACGCGACCGCGTTTGCCGGCCGCGCGGCCGCCTTCGACCTCAGCGTTGACGCGACGTGGGACGACCCGTCGCGTGATGAGGCGAACCGGGACTGGGTCCGCCGCGCGATGGCCGTCCTCGAGCCCGACACGACGCTCGGCCGCTACGCGAACGAGACGGCGGATGTGGGCCCGGACCAGACGCGCCTGATCTACGGCGACGCGAAGCTCTCCCGCCTCGCCGACCTCAAGCGCACCTGGGATCCCGACAACGTCTTCCACCTCAACCACAACGTCTCGCCAGCAGCGAAACAGCGGTCCGTGGACGCAATAGACGGATGACGATGGTCGCCGACGGAGTCGATCGTTAAGGTCCACCTCGTCGTCACGCCACCCTTCGAGAAGGTGAGACTCATGGTCGGCCAGCATCGCGCTCGCCGCGTCGCCGCCACCACCGCCTTCGTCCTCTCGCTCGCCATCACCGGCTCCGGGACCGCCGTCGCTGCCGCTCCGCGGGACGGGCGCCACATCCCTGCCGCGCAG
>DATFQL010000045.1:0-3631 GCA_035264305.1 Candidatus Limnocylindrales bacterium
TTCTACCGCACGACCTGGGGCAGCCACGACGAGTTCGTCTCGCTGTTCCGCAAGAACCACTGGCCGATCCTTCGTGAGCAGCTTGCCCAGGGCCGGTACACCGCGGTCGAGCTGTTCACGCCGCGCTTCCACGGCGAGGGCCGGGCGGACTGGGACGTGATGGTCTCGATCACGTACCGCGACTGGGCCGCGATCCAGGAGCACAGCGACGCCGAGATCGCGCGCCGGCTCTACCCGGACCAGGAGGCGTTCAAGATGGAGGAGGCACAGCGCTTCTCGCTCCTCGACGCGCACTGGGACGTCGTGCTGGAGGCGCGTCCGCTCGACGGGTAGCCGCGGTGCGGGCTCATGCCCACAACGGCGGGTTGAACACCATCAGCGCGACGATGACGAGCACGAGCCCGGTCACCAGGAGGCCGAGCACCTGCGATCGACGCGCCGCCGCGCCATATGCCGCCGACTCGGGCGCCGGGGACCGCACGGTGGACACCGCTCCGCGATAATGCGCGCCTGACCCGACGCACCCCCGGAGGCCTCGCGCAGCCCGTGCCGCCCATCACCGAGCTCACCCGGATCGAGCCCGTACACCTCGCCCGCCTCGAGAAGCAGGGCATCTTCACGACCGGGATCCTGCTCGAGGTCTCGGAGACGCCGACCCGTCGCACGTACCTCGCGGACCACGTGAAGGCGACGCCGAACGACGTCTCGACCTGGCGCGACGAGGCGCTGCTGCTCAACCTGGCGGGGTTCGGCCCGAACGAGCACCAGCTGTTCATCCAGTCCGGCATCGAGGGCCTGCGCGACCTGCTCGAGATCGATCTCGAGACGCTCCGCGCCCGGCTCGCCCGCGGCGCCACCGAGCTCAACTGGGAGCGGCCCGTTGACCTGATGGTCGACACGTGGTGGGAGCAGGCCCGGACGCTCGAGGAGGAGTAGCCGAAGGGCCTCGCGGCCCGACCCGGCTACCATCGCCCCCTGATGGAGTCCCTCCGCGGCGGGCTCGCTGCGCTCGTGATCGGCGCGGCTACGGCCCTCGTCATCGTCGCGCTCGCGATCATCCCGTTCCTGAACCCCGTGTGGGTCGGCTTCGGCCAGGACCGCGCCGAGGCGCAGGCGTGGACGGGCTACACGACCGCGCAGCTCCAGCTGGTCACGAACGACATCCTGTCGGACCTGCTGCTCGGCCCGGCCGCGTTCGACGTGAGCCTCGACGGCGAGCGCGTGCTTGAGGACCGCGAGCGGCAGCACATGGTCGACGTCGCGACGATCTTCCAGCGGTTCTTCCTCGTTGCGGCGGGATCCGCGCTGCTCATTGCCGGCGCGTTCGCGTTCTCGCGCACGGACCGGGCCCGCGAGGTGCTGTGGCGACGGCTGGCACGGAGCGGCCTCGTGATCGCGGTGGTCACGGTCGTGGGCGGCGTCGCGGGCGTGCTGCTGTTCGACCAGGCCTTCGCGCTGTTCCACGAGCTGTTCTTTCCACCCGGCTCGTGGACCTTCGACGCGAGCTCCGAGAAGCTCGTGCAGCTGTTTCCCCAGCAGTTCTGGGTCGAGACGACGATCGCCGTGGGGGTCGTCGTCGTCGCGCTGTCGCTCCTGCTGTGGTGGTTCGCCACCCGGCGGGCGCGCGCCCACGCGACGGGTCACGCCTGATGGGCGCCGGCGGCGTGCCGATCGCCCGGCTGCTGGGGATCGAGATCCGGGTCTCGTTCGTATGGGCCATCCTCGTCGCGATCGTGACCCTCGTCGGTGCCCAGCAGGCTGCGCTCACCGCCCCCGGGCTCGCGGCGCCGATCCAGTGGCTGATCGGGGTCGCGATCGCGCTCGGGTTCCTCGTGTCGGTCGTCGCGCACGAGCTGGCCCACGCGCTCGTCGGGCGCCGCTACGGCGTCGAGGCCACGACGATCGTCCTCGGGTTCGTCGGGGGGCTCGCGCCGCTCAGCATCCAGGCTCCCCGGCCCCGCGACGAGCTCACGATCGCCCTCGCGGGGCCGCTGCTGTCGCTCGCGCTGGGTGGCGCGCTGCTCGCCGTCGGCGTGCTCGACGCGGTCGTCGCGCCGGGACTCGGCGCGCTGGCCGGGAGCCTCGTCGTCCTCGGCGCCCTCAACGTGATCCTCGCCCTGCTCAGCCTGCTGCCCGGGATGCCGCTCGACGGCGGACGGGTCGTGCGCGCCCTCGCGTGGGCACGCACCGGGGACCGTGACCGGGCGGGAGCCGTGACGGCACGCGTGGGGCGGCTGCTCGGGTTCACGGTGATCGGCGTCGGGATCGCGATCGCGCTCGCCGACCTCACCAGCGAGGGGCTGCTCGTCGTCGCGCTCGGCTGGCTGCTCACGACCGGCGCGCGAACCCTCGACCGGCGGCTGGCCCTCGAGCGCCTGCTGCGCGGGGTCACCGTCCGCGAGGCGATGGAGCCGCCTGCCGCCTGGATCGGCCCGAACCTGACGGTCGACACCTTCGCCGACCGGTACGAAGGGCCCGGAGCGGTGTCGGCCATGCCCGTGGTCGACGACGACCGCGTCCTCGGGATCATCAGCCGCCGGCGGCTCCAGCGGCTGGGACGACGCCGGTTCGGTTCGACCCGCGCGGCCGACGTGATGGCCTCGCCGCCGCAGACGCCGCTCCTCGCTCCCGACGACCCGCTGTGGGACGCGCTCGACGCGATGAACAGCAACGGGCTCGAGGGGCTCGCGGTCGCGGCGGAGGGACGGCTCGCCGGGATGCTCACCCGCGACAGCGTGTCCGAGGCCGTGCGCGCTCGTGCGGCCGTCGACGCCGCGCGGACCACCGGCGCATGAACGACGCACGATGAGCGGGCAGGCATGACCGGGGACTTGCTCGCGGTCGAGGCCGCCCAGGCGACGGTGCTCGCGGGGGTCACGCCACTCGACGCGTCAGAGTCGCTCGACCCCGAGGCTGCGCTCGGGCGCGTGCTGGCCGCGCCGGTGACCGCCGCCGTCTCGCTCCCGCCCTGGAACAACTCGGCGATGGACGGATTTGCGGTCCGGGCCGCGGACGTCGAGGCGGCGACAGAGGGCGAGCCCGTCCGTCTGACCGTCGTGGGCGAGTCGCGGGCAGGTGCGGCGCCGGACGCCCGCGTGCTGCCGGAGACGGCGATGCGGATCGCGACCGGTGCGCCGGTCCCGCCGGGCGCGGACGCCGTCGTCCCGGTCGAGGAGACGACGCCGCTCGACGAGCATGGCGTCACGGGGCCGCGAGGCCGGCAGGTGATCGGTCCCGTTCCCGCGGCGACGCTCGTGCACACGCGCGTCAAGCCGGGGAACGCGATCCGGTCCCTCGGCAGCGACGTGCGAGATGGGGATGCCATCGCGAAGCCCGGCGACCTCGTCACCCCCGCGGTCGTCGCACTCGCGGCGGGAGCGGGCGTCTCCGCGGTCTCCGTCCGGCGCCGCCCGGTCGTGGCGGTGCTCACGACCGGCGACGAGGTCCGCGCCCCCGGCACCGACCTTGGTCCCGCGGGTATCCCCGACGCGAACGGCCCGGGGCTGCGCTCGCTCGTCCGCGACGCGGGCGCGACCCCGCTGGACCTCGGGATCGCCACGGACCGGCTCGAGGACGTGGAGGCGCGGCTTCGACGCGGGCTCGCCGAGGCTGACGTCGTCGTCGTGTCCGG
>DATFQL010000046.1:0-2478 GCA_035264305.1 Candidatus Limnocylindrales bacterium
TCTCCGCCACGACGCGGTCGAGCCGCCGGGCGAGGTCGAGCGAATCGACCGACTGGATCACGTCGACCGTCTCGAGCGCCCGACGCGCCTTGTTCGCCTGGAGCGGCCCGATGAGATGCCACGTCCCGCCGTGCGTGCCGGCCACCTTGACCACCGCCTCCTGCACCCGGTTCTCACCGAGGACGGTCACGCCCGCGTCGATCGCTGCCTGGACCATTTCCGGCGGCTGGGTCTTCGACACACCGACGAGCGTCACGGTCTCGGGATCACGCCCAGCACGCGTCGCCGCCGCGGCGATCCTTCCGAGCACCTCGTCGCGCGCGCGCGCGAACGCACCGACGGGGTCGAGGTTCATCTCGGGGTGGATGATCAGGCCCGGAACGACTCCGGGCCGTGCATCGGCCTAGCGACGGCGCAGGAACGAGGGGATCTCGAGGTCGTCCGCGTCATAGGAGGCGGCTGCCTTCTTCGGCTCGCTGCCCACCGAGCGGTCGCCCCGAACCCCCACGCCCACCGCGTCGTCGCGGACGGACGTCGCACCGGCATCGGTCTCGGATCGCTGGCGCTCGAGCTCCTCGAGGAAGTCGCGAGCCGGGATCGTCGTGCCCGCGCCCGTTCCTGCGGCGACCGCGGCCACGGGGCGAACGGACGTCGCGCTCGTGACCCGCTCGCCGGTCGTCGTTCGGGGCTGCTCAGGACGTCGCTTGCCGTCGAAGCCGGTGGCGATGACGGTGATCATCACCTCCTCGCCCAGGCGCTCGTTGAAGCTCGTTCCGAAGATGATGTTCGCCTCGGGATCGGCCGCCGCGCGGATCTCCTCCGCGGCCTCGGTGACCTCCCACAGGGTCAGGCTCCCACCGCCCGTGATGTTGAACAGGATGCCCTGCGCACCCGAGATGTTGATCTCGAGGAGCGGGCTGGCAACGGCCTGGCGGGCCGCCTCGAGCGCCCGGTTCTCGCCCGTCGCGCGGCCGATCCCCATCAGCGCCGAGCCCGCGTCCTTCATGATCGTGCGCACGTCGGCGAAGTCGAGGTTGATCAGCCCCGGCACCGTGATGATGTCGCTGATGCCCGCGACACCCTGGCGCAGGACGTCGTCGACGACGCGGAACGCGTCCACGATCGACGTGTTCTTCTGGACGACATCCCGCAGGCGGTCGTTCGGGATCGTGATCAGCGTGTCTACCTTGGCCTTGAGCTCCTCGGCCGATTTCTCGGCGACGAGCTTCCGCCGGGAGCCCTCGAAGCTGAACGGCTTGGTCACGACGCCGATCGTGAGGGCGCCCTGCTCCTTCGCGATCTCCGCGACGACCGGCGCGGCGCCCGAGCCCGTCCCGCCGCCGAGACCCGCGGTGATGAACACCATGTCCGAGTCTGCGAGCGCGTCCGCGATCTTGTCGCGGTCCTCCTCGGCTGCCCGCGCCCCGATCGTGGAGTCGCCGCCCGCGCCGAGACCGCGCGTGATCTTGTCGCCGATCCGGATCTTGTGCGGCGCGTCCGACTGCAGCAGCGCCTGCGAGTCGGTGTTGCAGGCGATGAACTCGACGCCCATCATCTCGGCGCGAATCATCCGGTTGACGGCGTTCGACCCGCCGCCACCGACGCCGATGACGCGGATGAGGGCAAAGTTCTCGGAGTCGGACCGCAGCGGCATCGGCGCTCTCCTTCAGGATCGCAAGCAGGGTGGGTGCGTCGGACGGGTCACCGCTCGTCCCCTGCGAGCCGGTCCCGGCCGGCGCCGCCATGGGTCCCTCGGGTTGACCGGGAGTATACCCGCGGGCGCACCCGCGGTCCTCCCCGAATCCCCGTATCGTTGCCCGTTTTCGGGCCGAGGCGACACCGGCGGACGACCGTCGTTGCCCGTCCACCGGGCCGTCCCCCACCCGCCCGTCATCCCGCGAGGAAGCTCAGGCGGACCCGCCGCGTCGCGTTGTCCTCGTTCGGATCGAGGAGCGTGATCGACTGCCACGTGCCGAGGGTCAGCCGCCCGCCGATGACCGGCACCGTGAGCGACGGTGCCGCGAGCAGCGGCAGCACGTGGTCGGCCCCGTGGCCCGGGGAGCCATGGCGATGGACCCATCGCTCGTCCCGCGGCAGCAGCCGGTCGAGCGCCGCCATGGCGTCCTCCTCGGACCCCGCACCGAGCTCGATGATCACGAGCCCCGCCGTCGCATGCGGCACGAACACCGACAGGAGGCCGTCGCGACCGTCCGCCGCCTCCGCGGCGAACCGGGCACACGCCGGCGTCAGGTCGCTGAACCCGCGGTCACGCCCGGTCGGGACCTCGAGCTCGATCGAGCGCACGGCCGGCGGACCCGTCAGGGGAAGATCGAGCGGATCGCGTCGCGGATCCGGCCGAGACCGCCGCCGCCCGGCGCCGACTCGTAGCGAAGCGGCTCGTCGGCCGAGATCACGTTCGCGCCCCAGCGCAGGAGGCCGACGCAACTCGAGTAGGACGGATCCTGGATCGTGTCGATC
>DATFQL010000047.1:0-5529 GCA_035264305.1 Candidatus Limnocylindrales bacterium
CCGGTTCGACGAGGAGATGGCGTCTGTCATGATCCGGGACGCGAAGGGTCGCGAGACCGTGGTCGCGGTCGATGAGAGCCCCCGCCGCGACACCACCCCGGAGGCGCTCGCGAAGCTCGCCCCCGTGTTCGGACTGCCGGAGGGCGAGGACGGGGGGGCTGCAACCGTCGGCACCGTGACGGCCGGGAACGCCCCCGGCATCACGGACGGAGGCGCGGCCACGGTCGTTGCATCCGAGCGTGCCGTGGAGCAGTACGGGCTGCAGCCGCTGGCCCGGATCGTGGGCTATGCACAGGCCGAGGTCGCCCCGAGGTGGCTGTTCCTGGCGCCGGTCACCGGTGTGCGTGCGCTCGAGGCGCGGACGGGCCTCGGGCCCGAGGCGTTCGACCTGCTCGAGATCAACGAGGCGTTCGCCGCCCAGACGCTGGCTGACGGCCGCGAGCTGGGGTTCGACTGGTCGAAGGTGAACGTCAACGGCGGCGCGATCGCGCTCGGCCACCCGATCGGGGCGTCCGGCGCGCGGATCGTCGCAACGCTGCTCCACGAGCTGCGGCGGCGCGAGGGGCGCTACGGCCTCGCAACGCTGTGCCTGGGCGGTGGCGGCTCGGTCGCGATGGCGTTCGAACGAGTCTAGAGGCAACCCCCGCCACTCTCGACGCTCGAGGCCACGTCATGCCCCTCCCTGCCTCGGATCCCTTCGCCTGGGCGCTCGGCATCGAAGACACGTTCATCCCGCACGTCGTCGCCCGCACGGGACGGGTCCTCGACGAATACGAGCTGACCGGGCACTACGCGAGATGGCGCGAGGATCTCGACCGCATCCGGGACCTCGGCGTCCGAGACCTGCGGTGGGGCATCCCGTGGTACCGCGTGGAACCCGAGCCGGGCCGGTTCGACTGGTCATGGACCGACGAGGTCCTGCGGTACATGGTCGAGGATTGCGGCATCCGGCCGATCGTCGATCTGATCCACTACGGCGCGCCGTTGTGGCTCGAGGGCACGTTCCTCGCGCCCGATTACCCGCAGCGTGTAGCTGCCTACGCAGCCGCCGCCGCCGAGCGTTACCGCAGCCTGGCCAGGGACTGGACACCGCTCAACGAACCGCGCGTTCACGCCCACTTCGCGGGGCGTGCGGGCATCTGGCCGCCCTACCGCCGCC
This sequence comes from Candidatus Limnocylindrales bacterium, assembly GCA_035264305.1. Classification (GTDB taxonomy): domain Bacteria; phylum Chloroflexota; class Limnocylindria; order Limnocylindrales; family CSP1-4; genus CAIXZV01. The sequence continues at coordinate 1,160 of DATFQL010000047.1, forward strand.
GCACCCGGGGCTACGCCGCGGTGCTCGTCGCGCTCGCCGCCGGCATGCAGCCGACGATCGGGGCGATCCGCTCGGTCCATCCGACCGCGCGCATCGTCCACGTCGACGCGATGGCGTCCGTGAGCGCCGACGACCCCGCGTTCGAGCGGTATGTCGCGGACCGGTCCGAGCAGCAGTTCCTGGCCGCCGACCTCGTGGAGGGGCTCGTGACGCCGGAGCACCGGATGTGGAGCTGGCTGACGTCTGCGGGCGTGGCGGGGGCGACGCTCGAGACCTTCCTCGAGCGGCCGCAGCGGATGGACGTCATGGGCGGGAACTACTACCCGCAGATGAGCCGGCGCGTGGTCCGCGGCCACGCGGGAGCGCCGGTCGCGCGACGGGCCCAGGGATCCGGACCGGACCTCGAGACCACGCTCCGGCGATGGCACGACCGGGCGCAGCGGCCGGTCATGCTGACCGAGACCAGCGTCTTCGGTCCCGTCTGGAAGCGCGAACGGTGGCTCGACGAGTCGGTCGCCGCGGTCGGCCGCCTCGTGGACGACGGCATCCCGATCATCGGCTACACCTGGTTCCCGGCGTTCAGCCTCGTCGCATGGTCCTACCAGCGGGGCGGGCGGCCACTCGAGGCGTACCTCGCGCACATGGGGCTGTGGGACCTCCGGGGTCCGGGGCTCGAGCGCGTGGAGACGCGGCTGGTCGAGCGGTTCCGTGAGCTGGTCGACGGGGGAGCGCCGGGCGGGGTGGCGGACGTATCCTCCGCGGCATGACCGAGTCGACGAGCGCTCGCGACCGCGTGGTCGCGCAGATCCGGAACGAGCAGCAGGCGTGCCGGGAGGTGGTCGCCGAGGTCGGCGAGCAGCGGATGAATGAGCCGGGTCCGATGGGCGACTGGTCGTTCCGGGACCTCGCCGCCCATCTCCTCGGATGGCGCGAGCGGACGCTCTCGCAGCTCGAGGCGGTCGCGGCGGGACGCGAGGCGCCGCCCGACCCGTGGCCCGCGGACCTCGGCGACGACGACGACGCGGTCAACGACTGGATCCAGCGCGAGAGTGAGGGGCGCGCGACCGAGGAGATCCTCGCGGACATCGACGGCTCGTTCGACCGACTCGCGGCCGCGCTCGGCGCCTTGCCCGAGGAGGCGCTCACGGATCCGGCGGGCCTGGCGGGGTTCGAGGAAGGCGGCGCCGCGGCCGAGATGGACTGGGTGTCCCACTGGCACGAGGAGCACGAGCCGGACGTCCGAGCGTGGCTCTCGTCGGCGAGCGCGCCGAGCAGGAGGTAGCCGTGGCTGACTTCGTCACCGCCTTTGCGGTCCTTGCCGCCAGCGATCTCCAACGCGCGCGAGCCTGGTATGCCGAGAAGCTCGGCCTGGACCCTGTCATGTCGATTGACAACGGCACCGACGTCTACATGATCGGCGGGACGCAGGTGCTCATCTACGAGACGCCCTCCGCCGGCACGGCGCGGAACACGGCGATGGGCGTCGTCGTCGCCGACCTTCGCGGAGTGATGGCCGAGCTGCGGTCGCGGGGCGTCGTGTTCGAGGAATACGACCTCGAGGACGGCCCGACGACGGTGGACGGTGTCGCCGGCGACGAGGCAACCGGGATGGCGGCGTGGTTCACGGACAGCGAGGGGAACATCGTCAACCTCGTCCAGCTGCCGCCCGGGTTCGCGCTCCCGTAGCGATGGCCCAGCCGCCACGTGCGGTCCGAGGAGCAACCGATGACCCAGGTCGCCGCCGACCCGACGACATACCAGCTGTTCATCGCCGGCCGGTGGGTCGGCGGCGTGTCCGGGGAGACGTTCGAGTCGGTGAATCCGGCCGACACCCGCGACGTCGTCGGCCGCTTCCACGCGGGGAGCGCGGCGGACGTCGCGATGGCCATCCGGGCAGCGGAGATGGCCACCCCGGCGTGGAAGGCGACGCCCGCGCCGAAGCGGGGCGAGATCCTGTACCGCTTCGGGGCGCTCATGGCGGAGCACAAGGAGCGCCTCGCCCGGGCGATGACGCGCGAGATGGGCAAGGTCCTCGCCGAGGCACGGGGCGACGTCCAGGAGGGCGTCGACATCGCGTTCCTGATGGCCGGCGAGGGCCGCCGCCTGTTCGGCGACACGGTTCCCTCTGAGCTCCCGGACAAGTGGGCGATGTCGATCCGGCAGCCGCTCGGAATCGCGGGGATCGTCACGCCATGGAACTTCCCGATCGCGATCCCGTGCTGGAAGATGATGCCGGCGCTCGTGGCCGGGAACACCGTCGTGTTCAAGCCGAGCTCGGACGCGCCGCTGTGCGCGACGCTCCTCGTCGAGCTGATGGACGAGGCGGGGTTCCCGCCGGGTGTCGTCAACCTCGTCACCGGCGCCGGTGGCGAGGTGGGCGACGCGATCGTCGACAGCCCGGACGTGTCGGTGATCTCGTTCACCGGCAGCTCGTCGACGGGCAAGGCGATCGCGACCCGTGCCGGCCGCCGGCTGAAGCGCCTGAGCCTGGAGCTCGGCGGCAAGAACGCCGTCGTCGTGCTCCGCGACGCGGACCTCGACCTCGCAACGGAGGGAATCCTGTGGTCCGCGTTCGGGACCACCGGGCAGCGCTGCACCGCGTGCAGCCGCGTGATCGTCGATCGCGCCGTCGCGGACGAGCTCGTCGGTCGCCTCGAGTCCCGCGCCGCCCGCCTCCGCCTCGGCTCCGGGCTCGACGAGTCCGTGGACGTCGGTCCGCTCGTCAACGCGGCCGCGGCCGACAAGGTCGAGCGGTACGCGGGGATCGGCCGGACCGAGGGCGAGCTCGTGACGGGCGGCGCCCGGGCGACGGGCGGCGAGCTCGATCACGGCCACTTCTTCGCACCGACGATCTTCCACGGCGTGAAGCCGATGGCGACGATCGCCCAGGAGGAGATCTTCGGTCCCGTGCTGTCCGTCATCCCGGTCGACGGCTACGACGAGGCGATGACGGCCGCGAACCAGGTGAAGTACGGGCTCTCGGCGTCGGTGTACACGCAGAACGTCAACACCGCCTTTCGCGCGATGCGCGACTTCGAAACCGGGATCGTGTACATCAACGCGGGCACGACTGGCGCCGAGACGCACCTGCCGTTCGGCGGCTGGAAGGACACCGGCAACGGGCACCGGGAGGCGGGGCACGCCGCGCTCGACACGTTCACGGAGTGGAAGGCCATCTACGTCGACTTCAGCGGGCGGCTGCAGCGGGCCCAGATCGACAATCAGCCGGCCTGACGTGACGGAGGTGCCGGTCACGCCGCGCATCCGCTCCACGACACCGGCGGATGCGCCCAGGATCGCCGACATCTACGTGGCGATGGCACGCCACCACGCGGCCCTGGACCCGGCCGAGTACCGCGTGCCCCAGCACGACGACGTCGCGGCGCGCTTTGGTTCGGAGCTCGAGGCGGCCGACGACGCAGACCTCCATCTCGTCGCCGAGGTCGACGGGCTCGTCGTCGGCCAGCTGGACGCGTTCACGCGGCCTCAGCCGCCCGCGGGATCGATGCGCGTCCCGCGGCAGAGCGCGCTGATCGGGATCGCCGTCGACGAGGGGTGGCGGGGACGCGGCGTGGGGTCGGCCCTCATGCAGGCCGCCGAGACATGGGCACGCGAGCGGGGCCTGGACTCGCTCGAGCTCGACGTCGCGGGTCCCAACAACGATGCCAGGCGGCTGTACGACCGGCTCGGATACGGGCTCGTCGCGCACACGATGGTCAAGCCCCTGCGCGAGCGCTGAGCCGGACCCGACGAGGGTCAGTCCCGCTCGTGGTCGCGGGACAGCTCCAGCAGGTGCGCGAGACCCGAGCGGCTCGCGACCACGAGCACGTCGGTGTCTGCGGCGACAAGGCGGGTCAGGTCCGGCGTCCAGTCGGCACGCGCGTCCGGAGCTCTCAGGCCGAGGACCGCGACCTGCCCCGGCTCCTCGAGCGTCGCGAGCGGCAGCCTCGCGAGGGGCGATCCCGCCGCGGCTCGAAGCCGGGCGAACAGCAGCACGCGCTTGTCGCCGACCGGGATGGACGCCTCGACCTGCGACCCGATCGCGGCGGCAGCGAAGGCGGGCGCCGCGAGGTGCGAGACGGAGCGCGTGAACCGGATCGCCAGGCCGTGCTGGGCGCGGAGCGCGAGCTCCGGGTCGAACAGGCGGAGCACCACGCGGAGATCCGCGCGGATCGCGCGCGCGTTGAGCGCGGCCGTGAGGTTGACGAGGTCGTCGCTCGTCACGGCGCAGATCGCGCGACAGCGCTCGACGCCGACTCGCCGCAGCACCTCCGCCTGGCGCGCGTCGCCGGCCACGACCGGGATGCCGAGCGCCCGCGCCCGCCGCGACGAAGCGGCCGTTCTCGTCCGGCTCGACGACGACGACGCGC
>DATFQL010000048.1:0-2897 GCA_035264305.1 Candidatus Limnocylindrales bacterium
CTTCGAGAAGGTGTGGGAGCACTGGATGACGAACATCCGGGACTGGAACGTGTCCCGGCAGCTGTGGTGGGGCCACCGGATCCCGGCCTGGTACTGCCCCGACGGGCACGCGACGGTGTCCGACGAACCCGATGGGCCCGATGCGTGCGAGGTGTGCGGTCGACCGGCGGCCGAGCTCACCCGGGATCCCGACATCTTCGACACCTGGTTCAGCTCCGGGCTGTGGCCGTTCTCGACGCTCGGCTGGCCGGACGAGACCGAGGACCTGCGGCGGTTCTACCCGGGCACGGTCATGGAGACCGGGTACGACATCCTGTTCTTCTGGGTGGCCCGGATGATGATGCTGGGCATCGAGCTCGCGGGGGACGCGCCGTTCGAGACCGTGTACCTGTCCGGCCTCATCCGTGACCCGTACGGCGCCAAGATGTCCAAGACGAAGGGCAACACCGTGGACCCGCTGGCGACGATCGACGAGCTCGGCGCCGACGCGCTGCGCTTCGCGCTCGTCCATGGCACGACGCCCGGGGTCGACCAGCGGTTCGGGACGGCGAAGGTCGAGAACGCGCGCAACTTCGCGAACAAGCTGTGGAACGCGACGCGCTTCGTGCTCGGGGCACGGCCGTCGTCCATCGCCCCCGACGCCGAGCGGCGGTTGCCCTCGTCGGAACACCTCGGGCCGGCCGACCGATGGCTGCTGTCGCGCCTGGCGGCGACGACCGCGGCCGTGGACAGGGCGATGGCGGACTACAGCTTGGGGGAGGTGACCCGGCTGCTGTACGACGCGATCTGGAGCGAGTACTGCGACTGGGGGATCGAGCTGGCCAAGGTCCGGCTCTCGGACGACTCGCTGCCACCGGCCGAGCGCGAGGCGACGTGGTGGACGCTCGTCGAGGTCCTGGACTCCTACCTGCGGCTCCTCCATCCGGTGATGCCGTTCATCACCGAGACCCTGTGGGCGGCGATCCCGCATCGCGCCGCCGACCCAGCGCTCCTGATCGTCGCCCGGTGGCCGGGGGTGGGGGAGCGGGACCGGGACGCGGAGGCCGAGGTCGGCGCGCTCATCGACCTGGTGCGCGCGGTGCGCAACGCCCGGGCCGACGCCCGGGTGGAGCCCGCGGCCTACCTGCCGCTCGACGTCTACGTGGAGCCGGAGCTCGGCCACGCGATCGAGGCGCTGCGACCCGCCGTGGAACGGCTGGCGCGTGCGCGGCCCCTCCGGCGCCACCTGACGCGCGAGGATCTGCATGGCACCGCGGGCGCGGGCCGCAACGGGCTGGCCGTGATCGCGGGGCGCGCCGAGGCGATCGTCGGCACCGGCGTCACCGATTCGGCCGCGGGCGACGCCGACCGGACGCGGCTCGAGAAGGAGCTCGGCGACGCGGAGCGGCTCCTCGAGTCGGCACGTGCCCGGCTCGCGAATGACGCGTTCACGTCGAAGGCGCCCGCGGCGATCGTCGAGGGTGCACGGGCGCGGGAGGCCGAGCTCGCGGATCAGGTCGACCGGCTCCGCGACCGCCTCGACCGGTAACGCGCCACGACGCCGTGGCGCGCCTCGGCCGGTTCGGCGAACGTACCGGTCGGCAGGCCATGCGCCGCTGGTACGATGCCGTCGTTCCGTCAGGCCTCGACCGGAGAACGTCGTGCCCCTCTTCAAGCGTCGCGCTTCCGAGCCCGAGCAAGCCGTCGCGGCCCCGGAGGCCGTGCCGGCGAGCAGCGGGCTTCCCGAGGAGGTCGTGGCGCAGGAGTATCAGCTCAAGCTCTACTACGCGGGCAAGAGCAGCGAAGGGGTGCGCCTCAAGGCGGGCCCGCGCGCGCTTGCCGAGCTGCCGGCGATGCTGACCGGGGTCGCGCGAGGCGACATCGAGGTCGTGGATCCGCTCGAGCTCGAGTACGCCCAGGCGGTGCCGCAGATCGCCCGTCCGTCCGAGGCGATGCAGTGGCTGAACGCGCACCACCACCTGAGCCCGATCACGCGGCACGCGCTCGTCGTCCTCGAGTCGCTCGACGCCGTCGACCTCGCGTTCGACACCTTCGCGTGCGCGCTGCTCGACGGCGACACGGACACGGCCGGCTACCCCGAGTACAACGCGATCATCGGCGGCGTGGCGTCGCACTGGGACGAGGCGACCGGCGACATGATCGTGCGCGGCGTCGTCGGGTGGGGCGGTCGCGGCGTCCGGGGCGACACCGACCGCATCGGCAGCCGCATCCTCGGCGGCCTCCTCGGAAACATCCTCGCCAACCAGAACGCGCTCGGCCTCACCGCCGTGGACCGGCCGGTGCCGGCCGCCGGCCGGGGCGGTCTCGTGTGCGCCCATTGCGGGTTCGCATCGGGCCACGAGCGTGCGTTCTACTGTCCCAAGTGCGGGATGCGGCTGCTCCGCGGCTGACCCTCACGCCTCCCTGACGCTGCGATGCCGATCTACGAGTACGCCTGTACCTCCTGCGACCATCGCACCGACATCCTGCACGGCTTGAACGACCCCGGCCCCACGTTCTGCCCGTCCTGCGGCAGGGAGGGGACGATGCGCAAGTTGTTCGCCCCGCCGACGATCCACTTCCGGGGATCGGGCTGGGCGAAGAAGGATCGTGGCACGTCGAACGCCGCCAAGGCCGCGAGTGGCTCAAAGCCGGACTCCGCCGAGAGCGGCGCCGCGAAGTCCGACGACGGAACGCCAAGGTCCGACAAGGACACATCGTCGACCTCGGACAAGGGCGGATCGTCGGCCGCCGACAGCGGCACATCGTCGAGCTCGGGCACGTCCTCGGGCCCTCAGGCGAGCGGCGACTGACCGGTGCCCGCCGCCGCTGACTGGATCACCCTCGCCGAGGCGGCCGAGATCCTCGCCGCCGCGAACGTGAGGTTCCGCCCCGAGACGGTCGGGGCGTGGGCACGG
>DATFQL010000049.1:0-7891 GCA_035264305.1 Candidatus Limnocylindrales bacterium
ACGACGAAGGCACGCGCGGTCCCGATCTACGCCACCACGAGCTACGTCTTCGACGACGCCGCGCACGCCGCACGGCTGTTCGGGCTCCAGGAGTTCGGGAACATCTACACCCGGATCATGAACCCGACCAACGCCGTGTTCGAGGAACGCGTCGCGGCCATCGAGGGCGGTGTCGGCGCGCTGGCGCTCAGCTCGGGCCAGGCCGCCGAGACCCTCACGATCCTCAACCTCGCCCGCGCCGGCCAGAACATCATCAGCTCGAGCAGCCTCTATGGCGGCACGTACAACCTGTTCCACTACACGCTGCCGCGGCTCGGCATCGAGGTCCGGTTCGTGGACGGGTCGGATCCCGGGAACTACGCGGCCGTGATCGACGAGAACACCCGGGCGCTGTACCTCGAGACGATCGGCAACCCGCGCCTCGACGTCGCGGACATCCCGGGGGTCGCGGCGGTCGCCCATGCCGCGGGCGTGCCCCTCGTCGTCGACAACACGTTCGCGCCGCTCCTCGTGAAGCCGATCGAGCTCGGTGCGGACATCGTCATCCATTCCGCGACAAAGTGGATCGGCGGTCACGGCACGGTGATCGGCGGCGTCGTCGTCGACGGAGGCCGCTTCGACTGGGCCGCCAGCCCCCGGTTCCACGATGACTTCGTCGCGCCCGACCCTAGCTACCACGGCGTCAGCTACGCCGAGGCGTTCGGGCCGCTCGCGTTCATCCTCAAGCTCCGCGTGCAGGGCCTCCGGGACATCGGTGCCGCGCTGTCGCCGTTCAACGCCTGGCAGCTCATCCAGGGCCTCGAGACGCTCCCGCTGCGCATCGAGCGCCACAGCCAGAACGCGCTCGCCGTCGCGCAGTGGCTCCAGGACCGGCCCGAGGTCGAGTGGGTCAACTACCCGGGTCTCGGCAGCCACCCCACCCACGAGGTGGCGAAGCGCGACCTCAAGGGCGGCTTCGGCGGGATCATCACGTTCGGCATCAAGGGCGGCGCCGAGGCCGGCCGGCGGCTGATCGACAACGTGAAGCTGTTCAGCCTGCTGGCGAACGTCGGCGACGCGAAGAGCCTCGTGATCCATCCCGGGTCGACGACGCACCAGCAGCTGAGCGAGGACGAGCAGGCGGCGAGCGGCGTCACCCCCGAGCTCATCCGGCTGTCGGTGGGCATCGAGCACATCGACGACATCCTCGCGGACCTCGACCAGGCGCTCCGCGCCGCCACGGAGCCGTCGGCGCAGGGCGAGCTCGTGACGGCCTAGCGACAGCGGCATGGCACCAACCGGAAGCAGCGTGCCCGGGGGCGACGACCCGTCCCCGGGCACTGAACGCACGCACCTCCCGTCCGTCCGGCCGTCGCTCGGGGCCGGGCAGGTCGAGGCCGCCGATCTCGGGGAGCTCTCCCTCGAGGCCGGCGGCCGTCGGCTGTCCGTCACCCTTGCGTACCGGCACGACGGGCCCGGCCCGCACGCGCCGCAGGTCCTCGTCGTCCATGCCCTCACCGGGTCGGCCGACGCCGCAGGTGACTGGTGGGAACCGCTCATCGGGCCGGGCCGCGCGCTCGACACGACGAAGGTCGGCGTCCTGTGCGCGAACCTGCTCGGCGGGCGGTACGGCTCCACCGGCCCCACGTCGATCTCGCCGGTGACGGGCCGGCCCTTCGGCGTCTCGTTTCCGCAGCCTACCGCGCGTGACGAGGCGCGGGCGCTGTGGGCACTCGCGGATCGCCTCGGCATCGAGCGCTTCGTGCTCGCCACGGGCGGCAGCCTCGGGGGGATGATCGCGCAGGAGGTCGCCCTCGAGCGGCCGGCCTCGGTCGACCACCTGCTGCCGATGGCCGCACCAGCCGCGACGGGGCCGATGGCGATCGCCTGGAACCACATCCAGCTCGAGCTCATCGACGCGCTCGGCGACCGCGGCCTGGAGCTCGCGCGGCAGCTGGCGATGACGACGTACCGCTCCGAGGCCGATTTCGACGAGCGGTTCGCGCGCGGCCGCGAGGCGGACGGGCGGTTCTCGATCGCCTCGTACCTGGATCACCAGGGCCGAAAGCTGCTCGACCGGTTCGACCCGGACACGTACGCGGTCCTGGTCCGGGTCATGGACGGGCACGATGTCGGGCGCGACAGGGGCGGCGTCATCGAGGCGTTCCGCGCCCTCGCGCGCGCCCGCGTCGCCGTGACCGGGATCGGCATCCCGGGCGACATCCTCTACGGGCCGGACCAGATCCGCGCGCTCGTCCGTGCCGCCACCGCCGCCGGTGCCGACGCCCGGTACCGCGAGATCCACTCGACGAAGGGGCACGACGCGTTCCTCGTCGAGTGGGACCAGCTCACCTCGATCATCGCGGACGCGCTCGCCGACGGGATCGCACTGGGCGTGGGCAAGGGCGTGCTTCCGCTCGAGGCGGTCGCAGGGGCCGCCTAGCCAGGGCCGCCTAGCCGGGCCGCCCAGATGGCGCGCTCCGGCGCGCGAGCGACGACTCCGGTCACGAGCCTGCAACGGGCACGCGCGCCGGGAAGGCGCAGCGTGATGCGCCTCCGGACCACGCTGTCCGCCAGGAGGTGATGCATGACGGACTCGCACGATCGAATCAGCGGCCCGCGGCCGGAGGACGAGCCGGACGATCCGGACTCGCAGACGTTCTTCGAGGATCAGGCCTCGTTCCGCGCCTCCGCGGGCACGCCGGACCTCGAGGGCGACGGGCGCCGCGACGCGCTGAGCGACGGCTCGACGCCCAACGCCGGGTACACCGGCGGGCTTGCCGAGGGCGACCAGAGCGCGGTCGGGATGCGCCAGATCCAGGTCGACGAGACGACCCAGCGACGGCGGGAGGGACGCGACGACGAGCCGCCGGCGAACCTCGCCCAGCAGGACCAGTAACGCCGGGGAGGTCGACGATGACGATGGCGAGCGAGCCGGGCCGGGGGAATGTCCGCCCCGCCGGGGATTCGACCGAGGACGAGGAGCTCGAGCCGAACGGCGGCGACCTCGACACGCACACCGCCGCCCTCCAGGGCGCCGCGGCCGGCGGCGCGATGGGCGGCAACGCGGGATACGCCGGGGGCCTGTTCACCGGCAGCGAGGACGACATCGGGGTCCGCGAGATCCCCGACGACCGGGACGAGGACGCGGACTGACGGCTCGGGGGGTGAGGCCCGGGCGCGACTACATCCAGCGCCGGCGGCGAGCGACGACGAGGATCACGATCGCGAGCGTGACGACCCCGGCGAGCACCATCCAGAACGCGCGCGGGTCGTCCTTGTCGAGCGGCACGATCACGTTCATGCCCAGCAGGCCCGCGATCAGCGAGCCCGGCAGGAGCAGCACGGTGACCAGCGTGAGCACCTTCATCGTGTCGTTCGTGCGCTGCGCGGTCCGCGTCGAGTACACGTTGAACGACCCGAGGACGAGCTCGCGGGCGCCCTCGATCGCGACCATCGCCTCGGCGTACCGCGTCGCGACGTCGCGCAGCGCGAGCGCGCCGCTCTCGGGCTCCTTCGTCTCGCCGAGGACGAGGCCGTTCATGCCCGCGTAGACGTAGCGATGGCGGGCGAGCAACCGACGCAGCTCCGCGATCCGACCGCGGACGCTCACGAGGTCGCTCAGGAGACGCTTCTGCCCGCGGTCCCGCAGCGACAGCTCGTCGAGCCGCTCGACGTCCTCCTCGATCCGGTCGACCGCGCCCAGGTAGCTCGTCACCGTGACGTGGAGGAGCGTGGCCAGGAACGTGTGCGAGTCGAGCAGGCCGTAGGCCGAGTCCGCCTGCACCTGGTCGTCGAGATCCTCGAGAAAGTCGATCGGGAGGTCGTGCAGCGTGATGACGGCGTTGGGTGCCGCAACAGCGGTGAGCCACGGCGAGTCGCGCGGACGGACCGGGTCGGGCTCGGCGGCGACCGTCACGTGCAGGTACGAGCCGTGAACCGCGAGGGCGGGCTCCCGGACCTCCGAGTCGAGGGCCGTCGCGGTGCTCTCGTCGAGATCGAAGGCGTGGGTGAGGCGGGTGACGAGGCCCTCGGGCATCGGTCCTGAGATGTCGATCCACAGGAGCTGGCGTTCGGACTGCTTCCCGCTGAGCGCGTCGTCGAGCTCGAGGACCTGGTCCGTTCGATCCGCATCGAACCGTCGCGCGCGGATGCGCGACTCCTCGTGCCCGGCGGTTGCCTGCTCCCCAGCCTCGTCCGCACGAGCGGCTGACGAGGCCGTCCGAGCGGGTGCGCGCCCCGATGAGGATCGGTCGGTGTCTGCGGTGCTGGCCAGCGTTCGTGCTCCCGGTGCGACGTTCGCCGCAGCGTACGCTCCCGAGCGTGGCGCCGTGAGCGTGCGCGGACGCGCGGGACGGAGGACCTACTTCACGGAGCCTGCCGTGATGCCCTCGACGATCTGGCGGTTGAACACGACGTAGATGACGATCATCGGGATCGTGACGATCGAGAGCGCGCTGAACAGCAGCGAGTAGTCGGTCACGTAGCGCGTGGAGAACGCGAGCAGGCCCGTGGGGATCGTCTTGAGCGCGTCGTCCTGGATGTACAGCAGGGCCAGGAGAAACTCGTTCCAGGCCGCGAGCGCGGAGAAGATCGCGACGGTCGCGAGACCGGGACGGAGCAGGGGCATCGCGAGGGCCGAGAACAGCTGACGGTCGCTCGCGCCGTCGATCCGCGCGGCCTCGAACAGCTCCTCGGGCAGCGCGTCGAGGTACACCTTGAGCAGGTAGACCGCGAGGGACAGGCCCATCGCGCCGTACGGGATGATCAACGCCAGCCGGGTGTCGGTGACGCCGAGCTGGGTGAACATGTTCGACTGCGCGATGAAGTAGCTCTGCAGCGGCAGGATGAGCCCGAGCGCGAACAGGCTGAGCACGAACCCGCGGCCCGGGAACCGGTAACGGCTCAGCGCGTACGCCGCCGCGGCGCCCAGCAGCAGGATGAGCGTCACCGAGACGACCGTGACGATCGCGGAGTTGATCGCGTACTGGCCGAGGTTCCCGACAGTCCACGCCTCGACCCAATGCGACAGGTCGATCGACTCCGGGAGCGCGAACGGCGTCGAGAAGATGGCCGAGTTCGTCTTGAACGACGACATCACCATCCAGATCATCGGGAAGAAGAAGACGAGCGCGAGGGCCAGCAGCGCCCCGCTCGTGAGTAGGCCGGGCAGCCGGCGGGCGGTCATCGCGCCTGCTCCGGGACGACCAGCCGGTCGACGACGGCCGGACCGGCGGCGACGACGTCGACCGCACGATCCTCCGACGGCCTTGGGGCACGCTGCCGTGACAGGCGCGAGTAGAGCAGTCCGACGCCGAGCACGATCGCGGTCAGGACGACCGCCATCGCTGAGCCGTAGCCCACCTCGCCGTTGCGGAACACCGTCTTCACGAGGTACGTGGTGGGGATCTCGGTCGCCCCGTACGGTCCGCCGTTGGTGAGCACGAAGAACAGGTCGAAGCCCTGGAAGCCGCCGGTGACGCACAGCAGGACGCCGACCCACACCGCGGAGCGGATCATCGGCACCTTGATCCGCCGGAACAGCGACCACTCCCCGGCGCCGTCGAGGCGTGCCGCCTCCTGCACCTCGTGCGGGATCTGCCGGAACGCGGCGTAGAAGATCATCATGTAGAACCCGGCGTAGACCCAGCCCGACACGACCGAGATCGCGGCAAGCGCCGTCGCGGGGTCGCCGAGCCAGATGCGCTGGAGCTCCTCGAGTCCGACCGCCGCGAGGGTCGCGTTCACGAGCCCGAAGTCCGGGTTGTAGACGAACGACCACAGGACGGCGACGACGACCATCGGGAGCATCACCGGGGTGAAGATCGCAACCCGGAACCACATCCGCCCCGCGACCGCGGACACGATCCCGGCGAGCCCAAGCCCCACGAGCACCTCGAGCACGAGCGTGGCGCCGATGTACAGGCACACGTGGACGAACGAGTCGCGGAAGATCGGGTCGGTCGCCGCGGTGACGTAGTTGTCGAGGCCGACGAACGTCATCGCCCCGAACCCGTTCCAGTCGGTGAAGCTGTAGCCGACGGTGAACACCATCGGCAGCAGCACCGCGAAGCCGAACATCAGCAGGGCCGGGGCGAGGAACAGCCACGGCGTGATGGAGCGGGCGGGCTTCATCGGACGAGCGCCGTGGGGCGAGCGACGAGGGTCATCGATCGAGCAGGGTGATCGGGCCGGCGGGCACCGAGTGCGCGCGCCGGCCGATCATGCGCCTGGTACGGAGGCCGCGGCTAGCGGCTCAGCTTCCGATCGATCTCGGCCAAGGCGTCCGCCGGGGTCGCCTGGCCGCCCAGCACGGCCGCCACGCCCTGGTAGAACGCGTCTGCCGTCTTGAGGTCGTACCCCGTGTCGGGCGGGAGCACGACCGCCGGCGCGTTGCTGAGCAGGGAGCTCAACGACGCCGATCGGCTGTCGATCTCCTGTCCCTCCGAGGCCGAGATCGCAAGCGGGGTCACTTCGGCCTCGATGAGGGCCTTGACGTTCTCGGGGCTGTTGAGGAGCGCCATGAACTCGGCGGCCTCGGCCTGCTTCGGGCTCTTCGCGTTCACGATGTAGCCCGTTGCGACGCCGATCACGCTGTCCTGCGATCCCTTCGAGCCCGAGGGCATCGCCGGCAGGTTCACGTAGTCGAAGTCGAGATCGGGCGCCTCGTCGATCGCCCACGACACCAGCCAGCTGCCGATGGGGTGCATCGCGGCCTTGCCCTGGAAGAACAGCTGCGCGCCGGCGTTGTCGTCGATGGCGTTGGCCGAGTCGTTCACGCACTTCGCGTCGGCGAGCTGCTTGATGTAGCCGAAGGCGGTCTCCCACTCCGGCGTCGCGAACTTGCCCGTACCCGACAGGGTCTGCGCGTAGGCATCCTCACCGACGACTCGGGACGCGAGGTGCCCGAACCAGTTGCCCGCCGGCCACAGGTCCTTGTTACCCGTCGTGATGGGGATGACGCCCGTTTCCTGCAGCGCGGTGCACGCCGCGAGCAGGTCGTCCCACGTCTTCGGCGGCTCGACCCCGGCCGCCGCCAGGAGCTCCTTGTTGTACCAGAGGACGTTCGTGACGTCGGCCGCGTACGGGACCATCACGACCTTGTCGTCGATGCTGTAGCCCTTGAGCGTCTCGTCCGTGAACACGCCCTTGAGCGGCCCGCTCTTGAACTGCTCGGTGATGTCGGCGACGTAGCCGTCCTTCTGGCGCTGCTTGAGCCGCTCCCCCGTCCACTCGAAGTAGACGTCGGGGGCGTTACGGCCCGCGAGCAGCGTCTGCAGGCCGATCGTCTCGTACAGGTCGTCCTGCTGGTAGTTCATCTCGACCTTGGTGTCGGGATTGGCCGCCATGTACTGTGCGGCGACGTCGTCCCACACGCGGATCTGTGCCTCGCCGGGCGATCCCATGGCGATCCGCAGCACGTGGTCGTTCTCGGCCTGGGGTGCGGCCCCGCCGCACGCCCCGACCAACAGGGCCGTACCGGCGCCGACGAGCGCCAGCCGGACGGTCATCCGATTCACTGGATCCCTCCTCCTTGGACCGGGAGCAGCCTCCCGGGTCTCGTATGGGTGTTGGTGGTATCGGCAAGGAACATGTCGAGCGCGTCGCCGAAGACGCGCACCCGACGGTGGCGAAGCTCGGCGAGGAACGGGACGAGCGCGTGCGTGACGGCCTCCTCGTCTGCAGGCAGCCGTCCGTCGGCGGCGAGCTCGGCCGCCCGGCACATCGCCCGCGCACCCACCTCGAACGCCTCGATCCAGGGGCGGCACTCCTCGATCAGCGCACCATTCGCCACCGGGCCCCGCAGCAGGTGGTCCGCGGCGGCGACCAGCCGGTCCGCGAGCGCCCGAAGCGCGACGGCCTCGGTCGCGAGGCGGGTCCGGTCGCCCGACTCGGCGGCTTCGTCGGCCGC
>DATFQL010000050.1:0-2235 GCA_035264305.1 Candidatus Limnocylindrales bacterium
ACACGGCGTTCGGGTTCGAGATCGACGTCGAGACGCTGCTCTCGCCACCCCACCTGCTGCTCGCAACGGCCGGGGTGCTCATGGCATCGGGGCCGCTTCGGTCGATCTGGTACCGGGCGAGACCGGTCGAACCGGGGTGGGCCGCCCAGGGGCCCGCCGTCGCGTCGCTCGCGCTCGTCCTGTGCGTGTTCAACGCGTTCACGCAGTACGCGAACCCGATCACGCACGTGCTCGCCTCCGCTCCTGCAGCCCGGATCCTCACGGCGACCGACGCAGGGATGGCGGTCCCGTTCGTCCGCCAGGGGTGGGGGGCATCCGAAGTCCTGATCCATGCCGCCCTCATCGCGGGGTTCGCCCTGGTGGGCCTGCGTCGCCGATCGCTGCCCGCGGGTGCGCTGTTCGTCCTCGTCGCCGTCCCGACGCTCGCGATGATCCCGGTGATGGACGAGTGGCGGTTCGTCCCCGCCGCGTTCGTCGCGGGCCTCGTCGCCGAAGGCCTCGTCCGCTACGTCGGCTACGGGGCGACCCGTCGTCGCGACCTCGTGGTCGCCTTCGTGCTGCCCGCCCAGTGGTTCCTGCTGTACTTCGCCACCCTGCGCGTCACGTCCGGGATCGACTGGAGCCCGACGCTCGTGCTGGGCGCGATCGAGCTCGCAGGCGTCGTGGGGGTGCTGCTGAACGAGGTGACCAGGTCGGGACTCGGCCGTCCCGCCGACGGCCTCTGACGGGGGGTTGCGCCGCGCACCGTCGCGGCTCACCATGCCCGGCACGTGCGCTCCACGTCACCGGGGCATGGGTTTGTCGGCCGATCCCTCGAGCTCGCGCAGCTCGAGGGCGCGTACGGGCGCGTCCGTGACGGAGGCGGTTCGACGATCGTCGTTGGCGGCGAGGCTGGCGCGGGCAAGAGCCGGCTGGTTCGCGAGCTCCTCGAGCGGCCGGCGCTGGCAGGCGCCGGGGTGCTGTCGGGCGCGTGCCTCGAGCTGACCGAAGCCGCGCCGGCCTATGGCCCCTTCGTCGAGGCGCTCCGCGGCCTCGTCGCCACGGAGCCGCCGGAACGCCTGCCGGCGCTGCTCGGTCCGTGGCGGACCGAGCTCGCCCGCGTGCTCCCCGAGCTCGAGCCACGCGTCCCGCGTGGTGCGCCGGCGGAGTTCGACCGTACCGGCCAGGCGCGCCTGTTCGAGATCATCCTCGGGGTCGTCGAACGCGTGGCAGCGCGCGCCCCGGCCGTCCTGGTCGTCGAGGACATCCACTGGGCGGACCACTCGACGCGCGACCTCCTCGCGTTCCTCGTCCACAACCTGCGCTCCGCGCGGGTCCTCGTCGTGATCACGGTCCGGAGCGACGCACTCGGCCGGGACAGCGACGCGCTGTCGTTCCTCGCCGCGTTACAGCGGGACGACCACGTCACGCGTATCGAGCTCGGGGCGCTGGGCCGGGATGAGCTGTCCGCGCTCGTCGCCGACCGGACGGGTGCGATCGCGCCGGCCGCCGTGGTCGATGCGCTCCTGAACCGCACGAGCGGGAACCCCTTCTTCGCCGAGCAGCTGCTCCAGGCACCAGGCCTCGCGGAGCGTCTGCGCGACCTTCCGCCGCGCCTCACCGACGTGCTCCGCGCCCGCGTCGCGGCCTTGCCGGGCGCGACCCGGGACATCCTCCGCGCCGCGTCCGCTGCGGGCCAACGCACCGACGACGCCCTGCTCGAGGCCGTGCTCGATGTGCCGGGGCCAGCCGTTGCGCGCGCGCTCCGGGAGGCGATCGACGCCGGGATCCTCGAGCCGGCTCCTGCCGCCGTGGGCGTTGCGCCAGGTCCCGCGGCGCATGGCGGGTATGTCTTCCGCCACGCGCTCCTGCGCGAGGTCGTGTACGGGGAGCTGCTGCCCGGCGAGCGCCGCCGGCTGCATGCCGCGTTCGGCGACCGCCTGACCGAACGCGGTGAGGTGGGTGGCGTGCCCGTCGCGGCTGCCGACCTCGCGTACCACTGGAACGCTGCGGGCGATCCGGAAAAGGCGGTCCCGGCCGCCGTTGATGCCGGCCGAGCGGCCGAGGCCGCGTTCGCCTTTGCCCAGGCCTCCGGCTGGTACGACCGGGCCCTCGAGCTCTGGGCGCTGGTCGCGGACGCGCCCCGCCTCGCCGGCCTCGATCGCGTGACGCTGCTGCAGCGGGCGGCCGAGGCGCATGTCCTCGCCGGCGACCACGAGGGCGCGATCCGGCTCGGCCGGGAGGCGGTGAACCTCG
>DATFQL010000051.1:0-6643 GCA_035264305.1 Candidatus Limnocylindrales bacterium
GAACCACGACCAGCCGGGTTGCCCCCGACCTGCTGCCCGCGAATGCGATCCACTGCCCGTCGGGCGAATAGGCCGGCTGCCAGATGGAGGCGAAGCGGTTCCCGAGACTGTCACCGAGGCTCCGGACGGACGACCCGTCGGCGGAGGCGATGACCAGCTCGTCGCCCGTGGCTGTCCGGACGGCAAAGGTGAGGTCGCGGCCATCCGGGGACCACCCGATGTACTCCTCGCCGATCGCGTCGGCACCCTCGACGCCGATGGTGCTCAGCGCGCCGTCCGCGAGTCGGACAACCTGGACGTTGTTGGCGCTGGCGACCGGGTAGGCGACGCGCGTGCCGTCGGGCGACATCGCGAGCGACCGGATGTCAGGCGACGGCAGCGCGAGCAGGACCTGGCGGTCCGTGCCGTCCGGCGCGAACGTGACGAGTGAGGTGCCATCGAGCGCGACGATGCGGCCGTTCGAGGCCGGCCCTGCCGGGATGCTCGGCGCAGGACGGCCGGCCACGAGCGCGAGCCCGACGATCGCCGCCAGCAGGAGCCCCACCGCCGCAAGCAGCAGGACGGGATTCGGGGCGGCCACCCGGCCGCCCATGGTGGTGGAGGACATCGGTAGCAGCCTTTCGAGGCTCGACCACCAGCGTCGCTGACGGGTGGCCGCGGTCTGCACGAGGGTCTCAGCGAGGTGGTTGGGCACCCGGTGTGCCGCGTCCTCGCGGAGCCAGTTCGAAAGCGTCGATCCGAAGCGGTCGTCGGTTGTCATGCCGTCCGGCCCTCCACGAGATCGAGGGATGCTCGTGCATCGGCGTCGAGCGCCGCACGAAGCTGGCCCAGTGCGCGGTGCAGCCGCGACTTCGCGGTGCCGAGCGGGATGCCCAGGCTGTCCGCGACCGCCGGCAGCGGGAGGTCGAGGTAGTGGTGGAGCACGACGACGGCGCGCAGCTCCGGGGTCAGCCGGAGAAAGCCGCGTTCGAGCTGGTCGCGGTCGGCGATCGCGGTGTCGAGACGCTCCTGCGTCGGCACCTCGAGCGCGCTGAGGTCGATATCGAACCGGTGGCGTCGCAGTCGCCGTGCCTCGTCGATGCACGCATTGACGACGAGCCGGTTGAGCCAGGCGTCGAAGCGATCGGGATCCCGGAGCCTGGGAAGGTCTCGCCATGCGCGGACGAGCGCGTTCTGCACCGCGTCCTTCGCCTGTTCGGGGTCCCGCAGGATGAGCCAGGCGGCGCCGTCGAGTCGTGAGATCGCGGCGCCTGCCAGCGCGGCGAAGGCGTCATGATCGCCCTGTCGCGCCCGCTCCACGAGGTCTCGCTCCATGACGGCCCCTCGGGTGTGGCCCGGCCATTCGACCGCGCTCGTGGAGTATGGCGAGGCGGGGTGTCCGGATCGTTCCGTCTGCGCGAGTGGCCCCGGGCTATGATCGATTCCCCGTCGCCCAGGAGGTCCCGACCGTCGCGTGAAGATCCACGAAGCCGACGCGAAGTCGTTGCTCGTCGCCCAGGGTCTGCCCGTTCCGGCGTGGGAGGTCGCGCGGACGCCCACCCAGGCGCGCGCCGCGGCCGTGCGGTTCCTCGCGGACCCGGGCAACGCGACCCGGAAGGTTGTGATCAAGGCCCAGGTGCTCGTCGGCGCTCGGGGCAAGGCGGGCGGCGTGCGACTCGCCGGCACGGCCGACGAGGCCGAGGACGTGGCGTCGCAGATTCTCGCCTTGGAGCTCAAGGGACTCCCGGTCAGGCGGGTGCTGGTTGGTCCGGCCGCGGAGATCGTCAAGGAGTACTACCTCTCGGTCGTCCTCGACCGCGCGACGAAGCGGATGATGTTCATCGGCTCGGCCGAGGGCGGCGTGGAGATCGAGCAGGTCGCCGTCGACAACCCCGGCGCGATCGTCTACGAGCACGCCGATCCCCTGCTCGGCCTTCCCGACTACGCCGCGCGGGAGCTCGCGTTCAAGATCGGCTTCGGGGGCCATTGGAAGGCCGGGGCCGCGATCGCGAAGGGGCTGCTCAGGACGATGCTCGCGTACGACGCCGATCTCGTGGAGATCAACCCGCTCGCCGTCATCAGCGAGCACAACGCCGACGGCACCGAGGTCGAGCGCCTCGTGTGCCTCGACGCGAAGATCACGCTCGACGACTCGGCGCTCGCCCGCCATCCCGAGCTCGAGGCGCTGCGGGACCTCGACGCCGAGGATCCGGCCGACGTCGAGGCGCGGCGGTACGACCTGACGTTCATCAAGCTCGACGGAGACATCGGGTGCATGGTCAACGGCGCGGGGCTCGCGATGACGACGATGGACCTCGTCAAGCGTGCGGGCGGCGAGCCGGCGAACTTCCTCGATATCGGTGGCGGAGCCAAGGCGGACCGGGTCGCGGCGGCGATGCGGCTCATCCTCGAGGACCGGTCGGTCAAGGCGATCCTCGTCAACATCTTCGGCGGCATCACGCGCGGCGACGAGGTCGCCCGCGGGCTGATCGAGGCCCGGGCACAGCAGGCGCGGGAGGTCCCGATGGTCGTCCGCATCGTGGGCACCAACGCCTTGGAGGCGGCCGAGCTCCTCGAAGCAGCGAGCTTCGTGACGGCGGCGAGCCTCGACGAGGCCGCCGCGAAGGCCGTCGCGGCCGCGAGGGGAACCTCGGCGTGAGCATCCTCATCGGGCGCGACACACGGCTCGTCGTCCAGGGCATCACCGGGCGCGAGGGCGAGTTCCACAGCCGCACGATGCTGGAGTACGGGACCCCCCTCCTCGCCGGGGTCACACCCGGGAAGGGCGGCCAGCGGGCGATCGATGGACGGGTCCCGGTGTTCGACACGGTCGCGCAGGCGGTCGCCGAGACGGGCGTGGACACGTCGTGCATCTTCGTGCCCGCAGCGGGCGCCCCGGACGCGGTGCTCGAGAGCGTGGCCGCAGGCATCAGGACCATCTTCTGCATCACCGAGGGAATCCCGGCGCTCGACATGATCCCCGTCGTCGAGGAGGTCCGGCTCGCCGGGGCGCGGCTCATCGGTCCCAACTGCCCCGGCGCCACGTCACCGGGCACCGCGAAGGTCGGCATCATCCCGGGCTCGATCCACCGCGAGGGACGGGTCGGGGTCGTGTCCCGCTCCGGCACGCTGACCTACGAAGCCGTGCAGGCGATGACCGACGCCGGGCTCGGGCAGTCGACGTGCGTCGGGATCGGCGGCGACCCGGTCGTCGGCACGCAGTTCCTCGAGATCCTGCAGCTGTTCGCGGCCGACCCGGACACCGACGCCATCGTGCTGATCGGCGAGATCGGGGGCACGGCCGAGGAGGAGGCAGCGGCTTGGGCCGGCGAGCACCTCCGCGACGTCCCCAAGGTCGCGTTCATCGCGGGACGCACCGCGCCCGAGGGGAAGCGGATGGGCCACGCCGGCGCGATCATCTCGGGCGGTCGCGGCACGGCGGCGTCAAAGGTGTCCGCCCTCGAGGCTGCGGGCTTCCGCGTGGCAGGCTCGCCGACCGAGCTGCCGGCGCTGCTCCGCGACGCCGGCTACCGGGTGTGATCATGGACGACCGCGCTTCCGCTCGTCGGTAGACTGCGGGGAGGCGCCAGGAGGCGCAGTCAGGGGAAGGAGGATGGCGCAGCGGCGCCCATGAGCAGCCTGATGGACCTCGTTGCCGGCGACGCCCGCGACGTCGTCCTCGCCCTGTCGGTAGACGATCCCGGCGCCTTCTCGGACCCCGACCGGTTCACGGCGCACCTGCCCCTCGGCGGCGGCCTCGACCCCACCTGGCTGGACCTGTTCTCCGAGGCGGTCCGATCCATCACGGGGCAGGGCGAGCCGGTGGACTTCCTCGACGCCCGTTCTGAGCTTGACGGTCCCGCGGCGGTGGAACGGATCGTCGAGCGAGTCGACGCTGAGTGGGTCGAGGCAGTCGCTGCCGTCCCGGACGACCTGCACGGGGCGCTCGCGGCGAGCTGGATCGAGCTGCTCGAGGAGGAGCTGGGGCTGCTGCCGCGCGAGGAGAAGCCGTGGATCCGGGATCTCGCCGGGCGGATCGTCGTGTTCTCGCGAGAGGCCTCGGGCGCGCGGGACGTCATCTTCGCGTGGGGGTTCTGAGGGCTCCCCCGGCGCAGCCTGCGCTTCCCATGCCGAGCGCAGCGCCTCCCCGCCGCAGCTCGGCGCCCTCGTCGGCCCGGCCCTACCGCCGCTCGTGCCCCTCGTAGCCCAGCGCCGCCCAGGCCGGGCCGCCCGGCGCCTCGATCAGCTCCACGAGCACGCCCTGGCATGACCGTGGGTGGAGGAAGGCGACTGGGCCCTCCGCGCCCTTGCGTGCGACGCGGTCGATGACCTCGATGCCGTCGAGCTCCAGCCGCATCAGGGCGGCGTTGATGTCGCCGACCTCGAAGCACACGTGATGAAAGCCCTCGCCCTTGGACTCGAGAAACCGGGCGACGCCGGTCGTGTCGTCGGTGGGCTGGACGAGCTCGACCTTGGACTCCCCGACCGGCAGAAATGCGATGGTCACCCCGTCATGGTCGATCGGCAGCACGAGCTCGACGGGCAGGCCGAGGATGTCTCGCCAGAACCCCAGGCTCGCGTCGAGATCGCGGACGACGACCGCGACGTGATGGACCTTCCCGAGGCGACGAACGGTCTCCGGGACGCGGGTCGAGGGCTCCTCCGGAACGTGCATGGCGGCTCCTCAGACGGTGATGAGCTCGCGGTGAACGCCCCATACCGCCCGCAGGCGATCGGAGATCTCGCCCACGGTGGCGTAGGCAGCGACCGCCTCGATGATCGGTTCGAGAAGGTTGTCCTCGCCGCGCGCTGAATCGCCCAGCCGGCGCAGCGCGGCCTCCCACCTGACCGGGTCCCGCCCAGCCCGGACGCGGCCGAGGGCCTCGACCTGCCCCCGTTCCGCCTCCGGGTGGATCCGCTGGATCGCCGGCCGGGTTCCGCCGTCGCCGTCCCGGAAGCGGTTGACGCCGACCACGATCCGGTCCTCGCGCTCGATCTCGCGCTGGACGCGGTACGCCGACTCCTGGATCTGGCGCTGCTGGAACCCGCCCTCGATTGCCGCCAGCGTGCCCCCGATCGCGTCGATCTCGTCGAGATACGCCTGTGCGGCCGCTTCGAGGTCGTCCGTCAGCGACTCCACGAACCACGACCCGCCCAGGGGGTCGGCGGTCTCGGTGACTCCAGCCTCATGGGCGATGATCTGCTGCGTCCGGAGCGCGAGTCGAGCGGCCTCGGCAGTCGGCAGCGCGAGGGCCTCGTCCCGGGAGTTCGTGTGGAGGCTCTGGGTGCCACCGAGGACCGCCGCGAGCGCCTGGAGGGTGGTACGGACGACGTTGTTGTCGATGGACTGCGCCGTCAGGCTCGACCCCGCGGTCTGCGTGTGGAAGCGGCACATCATCGACTTGGGGTTCCGGGCCCCGAACCGGTCCTGCATGATCCGTGCCCACATCCGACGCGCGGCGCGGAACTTGGCGACCTCCTCGAACAGCTCCGACCAGGCGGCGAAGAAGAACGACAGCCGGGGCGCGAAGTCGTCGACGGCGAGTCCGCGCGACACGGCCGCGTCGACGTAGGCGATGCCGTCCGCGAGCGTGAACGCGAGCTCCTGCGCCGCTGATGCGCCTGCCTCGCGCATGTGGTATCCAGAGATCGAGATCGTGTTCCACTTCGGGAGCTCGCGACTCGCGAACTCGAACACGTCCGTCACCAGGCGCATCGACTGCCGAGGCGGGTAGATCCAGGTCCCTCGGGCGATGTACTCCTTCAGGATGTCGTTCTGGGTCGTCCCCGAGACCGCGGACCGCGCAACGCCCTGCTTCTCCGCCGCTGCGACGTACAGGGCGAGGAGGATCGGCGCGGTCGCGTTGATCGTCATCGAGGTGCTGACCTCGCCCAGCGGGATCCCGGCGAACAGCGTCTCCATGTCGGCGAGGCTCGCGATGGGGACACCGACGCGGCCGACCTCGCCCTCGGCCTCGGGCGCGTCCGAGTCGTACCCCATCTGCGTCGGCAGGTCGAACGCGACGGAGAGGCCGGTCTGGCCCTGGGACAGGAGGTATCGGAACCGGGCGTTGGTCTCGGCTGCGGTCGCGAAGCCGGCGTACTGGCGCATCGTCCAGAACCGCGACCGGTACATCGTCGCCTGGACGCCTCGCGTGAACGGGTACTCGCCGGGGAGCCCGAGATCGCGATCCGGGTCGAAGCCCGCGGCGAGGTCGGCGGGCGTGTACACGTCCTGGATCGGCAGCTCGGAGGTCGTGGCGAAGGCATCACGCCGCTCGGGGGACGTGCCGATGGCCTTCGCTCGCGTCGTTGCCCGCCATCGCTCGAGCGGCGTGGCGAGCTCCTCCCCGGCGCCGGTCGCGGCGCCCGGGACCGCGGCACTGCCCGGTGTGTCGTCCGGCACTCGGTGCTCCTAGCTCACGACGACGAGGACGTCGCCGACGTCGATGGTCACGCCCGGCGTGACGCCCACCCTGTCGATGGTGCCATCCCTCGGCGCCCGCAGCTCGTTCTGCATCTTCATCGCCTCGACGACGAGCAGCTGCTGGCCGGCCAGGACGTGGTCCCCTGGCTGCACGGCGACGCTCACGATCTTGCCGGGGATGATCGCCCGGACGTCGAGCGGCCCGGACGCCGCGCCCGTCGCGGCAATGCGAGTGGC
>DATFQL010000052.1:0-2467 GCA_035264305.1 Candidatus Limnocylindrales bacterium
GCCGGAGAAGTCACGCCCGATGACCACGGGAAAGTCGTGCGGCATCATCGAGACCAGGTACCCGGCGGCCTGGTGGATGTCCATCCCGTTCACGCTCGCCGCGCGAACACGGATCAGTGCACCCCCGGTGGGGACTTCGGGATCGGGCAGGTCGACGAGCGCGGCGGGCTGGTCGGCGGTGGTCAGGGCGTACGCCTTCATCGGGTTCCTCATTGCGTCTTCGATTGCTCACGCAACGATATCACAAGTGGAGCCGGCCCTCCACTTCATTCTGGCTCTCGCCCGGCAGGCCGCCTTGAGTCAGTCGACAGTCCGGGCGCAGGCGCCGATGATGGGGCGATGGGTGCGCGGCGAGGTCAGCGGTGAGGGCCCTCGTCTACGACGGCCCTGAGCAGCTGCGCCTCGAGGAGCGGGCGGATCCCGTCCCTGGCCCCGGCGAGGTGGTGGTCGCCGTCCATGCGTCGGGGATCTGCGGCTCGGACGTCCACGGCTACCTCGGGACGACGGGCCGGCGCCGGCCGGGCGTCGTGATGGGGCACGAGGCCGCCGGAGTCGTGTCGCGCGTGGGTGAAGGGGTCGACGGGGTCGCTCCCGGCGACCACGTCACCCTCCGGTCGATCCTCCCCTGCCTGCTCTGCGACCAGTGCCGGCACGGTCGGCCGAACGTGTGCGCGAATCGTCGCGGGCTGGGAATGCACCTCGATGGTGCGTACGCCGATGCGGTCGTCGTGCCGGAGGACGGGCTGTTGCTGCTGCCCCCGGATCTCCCCCTCCCCGAAGCGGCGCTCATCGAGCCGCTCGCCGTCGCGATGCACGCCGTCGACATCACGCCGTTCGCGCTGCTCGACACTGTCGCGATCGTCGGGGCGGGCTCGATCGGGCTCCTCACGCTGCTCGCCGCACGACTCCGGGGTGCCGGCCGCGTCCTCGTCACGGACCGAAGTGCGCATCGGCTGCAGATGGCACGGGCCCTCGGCGCGACGGACGCATTCGATGTCACCCGCGTCGACGCCGCCGCAGCGATCCTCGACGCGACGGGCGGCCGCGGCGCCGATGTCGTGTTCGAAGCCGTCGGTTCCACGCCAACGGTGGACCAGTCCGTCCGCGCGGCGCGACTCGGCGGACAGGTGACGTGGATCGGCAACAGCGACCCGCGAGTGGAGCTGGGGATGCAGGACGTCGTGACGAAGGAGCTGACGCTCCGCGGAGCCTACGGCTACGTCGACGAGTTCGACCGCGCCGCGCGCGCCATCGCGGACCGTCGCGTGGAGGTGCGCCCCCTGATCGAACGCACCGCGCTTCTCGAGGACGCCGTCGAGCTTTTCGGGGAGCTCGCCCACGGCCGCCTCGATGCGGTGAAGGTCGTGCTGACGCCCGCCTCGAGGTGAGCCGTTCTTCGCCCGGCCACGCCGATCCCGTCCGCTTCGCGATCGTCGGTCCAGGCAAGGTCGCGGAGTTGCACGCTTCGGCCCTCGCGCGGATCCCCGAGGCTCGCCTCGTGGCTGTCGCCGGCCGCGACCCGGGCCGGACGGGAAGCTTCGCCGCACGGTTCGGCGCCCGCGCCGACCCCGGGCTGACCGCAACCCTCCGGCGGGGCGAGGTGGACGCAGTCGTGCTGTGCACGCCGCATCCCGTGCACGCCGAACAGGCGATCGAGGCGGCCGACGGAGGGCTCGCGGTCGTCGTCGAAAAGCCCCTGGCTCTCGATCCGGCGGATGCTGACCGGGTCATTGCCGCGTGCCGGCGGAACGGCGTCCTCCTGTCGGTCATCAGCCAGCGCCGCTGGTATCCGGCCGTCCAGCGGGTCAGGGCGGCAATCGACGATGGCCGAATTGGAGGGCCGGCTCTCGCCACGCTCGAGGTGCTCGGCTGGCGGGGGCGGGACTACTACGCGATGGACCCCTGGCGAGGGACCGCGGAGGGCGAGGGCGGTGGCGTCCTCGTCAACCAGGCCGTCCACCAGCTGGACCTGCTGTGCTGGTTCCTGGGCGAGCCGGTCGAGGTCGACGGCTTCACGGCCAACATCAACCATCCGGAGATCGACGTCGAGGACACGGCGGTCGCGGTCGTCCGGTTCGCCTCGGGCGCCCTCGCGACGGTGACGGCGAGCAACGCGCAACGTCCCGGGCTGTGGGGTCGCGTCCACGTCCACGGACGAAACGGCGCGTCCATCGGCGTCGAGACCGATTCGGGGTCGTCGTTCGTCGCCGGCATGTCGGCCCCGAGCCCCGCCCGGAACGACGTGTGGACGATCCCCGGCGAGACCGAACGCGCGCAACGCTGGCCTGAGGAGGACGCGGGGGTGGTGGCCGGCCGCGATGCGAGCACCCACTTCCACGAGCTGCAGCTGCGCGACATCGTCCGGGCGATGCGAGAGCGCCGGCTGCCGGCGGTGACCGGTGAGGACGGACGACGCGCGGTCGCGCTCTTGTGGGCCGTGTACGAGGCGCAGCGCACCGGCGGTCGC
>DATFQL010000053.1:0-4037 GCA_035264305.1 Candidatus Limnocylindrales bacterium
CGTGCCGCGCCGATCAACGCGGCCGTGACGATCCTCGCGATCGGCGCGTGGATGCTCCTCACGGAGGTCCGGCGGTGGCTCGCGTCGCGGGCGAGCGTGACCGCGGCGGTCGATGTCGATCACGAGCACGCGCACGCGCACGGCCACGCGCACACGCACGACCACGGGCACGAAGGCGGCCTCTCGCACGGCGACCCAGCCGACGGGCTCGAGCACAGCCACGGGGGCATCCGCCACCGGCACGTCCCTGCGCCCGGCGCGACGATCACGTGGCGATCGCTGTTCATCCTCGGTCTTGCCGGGGGGCTCATCCCGTCGACGAACGCGCTGTTGATCCTGCTCACGACCATCGCGGCCGGCGAGCCGGCGTGGGGGGTCGTGCTCGTCGTCGCGTTCGGGATCGGCATGGCCGCGGTCATGGCGGGCGTGGGGCTTGCCTTCGTCTACGCGCGTGGGGCGATCGAGCGAGGTGCGGCGCGGGCCGGTGTCGCGCGCGCCACGCGGCTCGTCCCGTTCGCGGCATCGGTGCTCGTCCTCGCTGTGGGTGTCGTGCTCACGAGCCAGGCGCTCGGCGCGGCGCGCCTCGGCTGACGGCCGCGCCCCCGCCCCATTAGGGCCATCGCCCTAGCGCGGTTGAATCGCGATCGGCGATACCCTCGCCGGCACATGCAGGAATTGACCGGTCGTGCCCTCGACACCGCGACGGCGCTGGGCGCGACGTATGCGGACGTGCGCGTGGTCCGCCGCCTCGAGGAGGCGATCACGATCAAGACCGGCCGGCTCGAGGGCGTGGCCGGCGGCGAGACCGAGGGGTTCGGCGTCCGCGTCCTCGTCGACGGCGCATGGGGCTTCGCCGCGAGCCACTCCCTGTCCACGGGCGAGGCCGATCGGGTTGCGGCCGACGCGGTACGCATCGCGCGGGCGAGCGCGACGGCGCTGCGCAACCCGGTCACGCTCGATGACCGGGCCCCCGCCCATGGCCGCTTCGAGACGCCCGTGGCGGAGGACCCGTTCGCGGTCCCCCTCGACCACAAGCTGTCCGAGCTGATGGCCGCGGACGAGGCGCTCCGGCGCGTCGACGGCATCGCCTGGACGGAGTCGATGTACGCCGCGCAGCGCGAGGAGAAGACATTCGCGGCGAGCGACGGGTCGTTCACGGAGCAAGTGATCACGCACATCGGCGCCGGGCTCGAGGCGAACGCGATCGACGGCGACGAGCACCAGCGCCGGAGCTATCCGGACAACGGCGGCCTGTGGGCGTCGGCGGGCTACGAGCACGTGCGGGCGATGGACCTTGCGGGCAACGCGGAGCGGATCGCGTCCGAGGCCCGGGAGCTGATCGCCGCCCCGCCGCTGCCGGCCGGCGTCCGAACGATCGTGCTCCATCCGAGCCAGCTGTACATGCAGGTCCACGAGAGCTGCGGGCATCCCACGGAGCTCGACCGGGCCTTCGGCACCGAGGCGAGCTACGCCGGCACGAGCTTTCTCACGCCAGACATGCTCGGCTCGTTTCGCTACGGCTCGGAGCTGTGCGACATCGTCGCGGATGCCACCGTCGAGGGGGGCCTCGGCACCTTCGGCTGGGACGACGAGGGCGTCGCGGCCCAGTCCGTTCCGCTGATCCAGGAGGGGATGTTCGTCGGCTATCTGTCGAGCCGCGAGACGGCGCCGCGCATCGGCCGGCGGTCGGGCGGAGCCATGCGGGCCGACGGGTGGAACCGGATCCCGCTCATCCGGATGACCAACGTGAACCTGCTGCCGAAGCCGGGCATGACGTTCGACGACATCGTGGCCGACACCGACGACGGGCTGCTGTTCGAGACCAACCGCTCGTGGTCCATCGACGACCGGCGGCTGAACTTCCAGTTCGGCACCGAGGTGTGTCGCGAGATCAAGGGCGGCAAGCTGGGGAAGCTCTACCGCAACGCGACCTACACGGGCATCACGTACGAGCTGTGGCGGTCGATGGACGCCGTCGCCGACGCCAGCTCGTGGCGGATGTGGGCGACCCCGAACTGCGGCAAGGGCGAGCCCGGACAGACCGGTCACGTCGGGCACGGTGTGTCGGGCGCGCGGTTCCGCGACGTCCGGGTGGGGGTGGTCGCGTGAGCGCGACGCACGGGATCGGCGGCGACCCGGACGACGCGCTCCGGCTCGCGGAGCGGGTGATCGCTGCGGCCGAGGCGGCCGGTGCGGACGAGGCCGAGGCGCTCGTCGTCGGCAGCGAGAGCGCGCTGACCCGGTTCGCGAACTCGGAGATCCACCAGAACGTTGCCTCGGCGGAGGTGTACGTCAACCTGCGGTTCGTGAGCGGGTGCCGAATCGGTGTGGCGAACACGGGTCGTGTGGATGACGAGGGGCTGCGCGCGCTCGTGGAGCGGGCCGCGACGATCGCCGCGAACGTGGACGAGCTCGAGGACTGGCCGGGGCTGCCGAGCGCCGATGCGCCGCTGCCGCTCCCGGAGGCGTACTCGGACCGGACCGCGCAGGCGAGCCCCGAGCTCCGCGCCGAGGGGGCGCGGGCGGTGATCGCGGCCGCCGACGAGGCCGGGGTGACGGCGTTCGGGTCGTTCTCGAATGACGCCGAGGCCATCGCCGTCGCCACGACGAAGGGGATCCGCGCCGCCGAGCGCCGGACGACGAGCCAGCTGCTCACGGTGACGATGGGTCCGGACAACGGGACCGGCTACGCGGAGCAGTGCTCGGTCGACGCGACGGCGATCGACGCGGCCGCGATCGGTCGCGAGGCCGCGGAGCTTGCCCGGGCCAGCGCCAAGCCCGTCGAGATCGAGGCGGGCGACTACCCCGTCGTGCTGACGAGCTATGCGGTCGTCGACGTCCTGGACATGCTCGGGTACCTCGGGTTCACCGCGCTCGCGGTGCAGGAGGACCGCTCGTTCTGGGAGCCCGGGCGGCGGGTCGGCTCACCCCTCGTCTCGATCGTGGACGACGGGCGGGACCCGGCGGGCCTCCCCGTCGCGTTCGACGCGGAGGGCGTCCCGAAGCAGCGTCTCCAGCTCCTCGACGCCGGCGTCTGCCGCGACCTCCCGTACGACGCCCAGACGGCCGCGCGGGCAGGCCGGAGGTCGACGGGCCACGGACTCCCCGCACCGAACCCGTTCGGGCCGTTCCCGACCAACATGGTGATGGCCGCCGGGGACGAGTCGCTCGAGGAGCTGATCGGCGGGATCGACCGGGGGCTGCTCGTCACCCGGTTCTGGTACACGAACGCGGTCCACCAGAAGAAGGTGCTCATCACGGGGATGACGCGCGACGGGACGTTCCTCGTCGAGGGCGGGCGGATCGTGGGCCCGGTGCGGAACCTGCGGTTCACCGAGTCGTACCTGGACGTGCTCGGCGGGGTCGAGGCGGTGAGCCGCGAGCGCCGGTGCGTGAAGGGCTTTCTCGGCGGCAGCGTCGTCCCCAGCGTCCGCGTGTCGTCGTTCACGTTCACCGGCGTGACCGCCGACGGCTGACGTGGGCATCGGCGACGCCGCGGCGGACGACCTCACCGTCTGGGCGGGCGAGGACGGGACGGTGTCCGTGGACGTGGGCTCGCGCTTCGTGCCCGTGGGCCAGGAGGACCTCGAACGGATCCTCGATCGGCTCGCCGCCGATGGTGGCTCGATCCGCCTCGTCGGTGGCTCGGGACGCGCGGACGATGGCGACGAGCCGCCCGACCGCGAGAGCGACCCGGCCGTGAGCGCGGCCTCGTACGTGCTTGCGCTCGCGCACCGGCGCGGGATCGCGGTGACGCGCAGCGAGTAGCGCGGAACCGGTGGCGCGCAGCTGCAGGGCGCGGCGGGCATCTCGAACCCCGGCGGGAGCCGAACCGAGGGCGGAACGTACCCGCAGGGCGAACGCCATGACGTCCTCATTCGGGCACGGGCAACGCGCATCAGGGCATGGGGCCGGGACGGCGACCTCGACGTGCGACCGGGGGACTGAACGGCGCGCGACAATGCGGCCATGCCCGAGCCAGCATCGATCCGGTCACGACTCGCGCGGCGCTTCGACCCGGACGAGCTGCGGGCGAT
>DATFQL010000054.1:0-9269 GCA_035264305.1 Candidatus Limnocylindrales bacterium
GATCGGCTCGTGCGCGCGTCGCGTCCGTGCGAGGAGGCCCCGCGGGCCGAACGCGAGCGCGACGATGAACGCGCCCGTCTGGACGAGGACGATCGTGGCGCCGCTCGCGACGTCGAGCCAGTAGGAGAGATACAGCCCGACGACGCTGCTGGCCACGCCGACGAGCGCCGCCACGACCATCAGCCGCGTGAACCGCACCGCGACGAGCTGCGCGGTCGCCGCGGGCGTGATCAGCATCGCCACGACGAGGATGATCCCGACCGCCTGGAGGCTGACGACGATCGTGAGCGCGACGAGAGCCAGGAACAGGTACTCGAGCCGGTCGACCGGGATCCCGGATGCGGCCGCGCCGAGCGGATCGAAGGTCGCGTACAGCAGCTCCTTCCACAGCAGCGCGACGACGAGCACCACGCCGCTGCCGAGGACGACGAGCGCCGCGAGGTCCTCGGGACCGATCGCGAGGACGTTGCCCAGCAGGAAGCCGAACAGGTCCGCGACGTAACCGTCGATCGTGCTGAACAGGAACACGCCGAGGGCGAACGTCCCGGCGAACAGCACGCCGATCGCCGTGTCCTGGCGGATCCCGGCGCGTTTCGTGACCCATCCGATGGCGAGCGCCGTGGAGACGGCCGCGACCGCGGCTCCGAGGTAGAACGGAATCGACAGCATGTACGCCGCCACGACGCCCGGGAAGCCGGCGTGCGCGATCGCGTCGCCGATGAAGGCGATCCCGCGGAGCACGACATACGTGCCGACGACGGCGCACACGATCCCGACGAGCGCGGACGCGACGAGCGCACGGATGAAGATCGCCGTGCCGAGGGGCTCGAGCAGCAGGTCCATCAACGCCCGCGCTCGTGGAAGTGGCGCTCGCCTGGCGCGGCATCATCGTGATGGTGGGCGTCGTCGAGCACGATGGTCCGGCCCTCGAGCTGGAGGACGTGCCCGCCGTACGCGACCGCCAGCACGTCGGCGTCGAGCAGGATCTTCGCGGGACCGTAGGCGACGACCGTCCGGTTCACCGCGAGCACCTGTTCGAAGCGCTGCGCGGCCGTGGGGAGGTCGTGCGTCGTCGCGACGATCGTCTTGCCCCTGTCCGCCTGCGCCTCGAGCAGGTCCATCAGCAGCTCCTGCGTCGTGGGATCGATGCCCGTCACCGGCTCGTCGAGCAGGAACAGGTCGGGCTCAGCGGCAAGCGCGCGGGCGAGGAACACGCGCCGGCGCTGCCCGCCGGAGAGCCGCCCCACCTGGGTGCGCAGGTGGGGCGCCATGCCCACCTGCGCCAGCGCATCGCGGACCGCGCGACGGTCGTCGTTGCCCGGCCGCCGGATCGGCCCGAGCCGCGGGAAGCGGCCCATCATGACGACGTCCTCGACGGTCACCGGAAAGCCCCAGTCGACGAGCTCGGCCTGCGGCACGTACGCCACCCTGCGCGCCTCCCGTCCCGCGGGCGCACCGAGGATCTCGATCCGGCCGGACCATGGCTCGAGGAGACCGGCCATCAGCTTCAACAGCGTGCTCTTGCCGGCACCGTTCGGCCCCACGACGGCGAGGAGGCTTCCCGGCTCCACGGCGAGGGTGACGTGCTCGAGCGCCGCTCGGTCCCCGTAGCCTGCCGACACGTCGCTCAGCCACACGTCGGCGTGGGCGTGGGCGTGGGATGCCCCGAGCGGGTCGTCGTGGCTGTGGGCGTTCCGGCCCGGATGCGTGTGAAGCCCGGGGCCGTGCGTCGCGTCGGTGGTCATGTGAGACGCAGTATCAACTAGGACCTCCCGCGGCGCAAGCGCGTGTCGTCGCGGTCCCACGTTCGGGCCGGACGATCGTCGGGGTGGATTCGCGGGTGCGAGCGCCTAGGATGCCGGGGCCAGTCGCCAGGGGGCGGCGTGGTCCGTCGCGGCCGGTGTGCCGAACACAGGAGGGATCGAATGGCGCTCGACGCCCTGCGGTCCACCTTCAGGCGACCGTCAACGGCACCGCAGCCGCCGACGCCCGGATGGCCGGTTCAGGCGCCGGCCGTTGCCGCGTTCCAGCCCGGCACGCCCTCGTTTCCGCCGGCCGTCACCCGGTGGGCCGAGTCGATCGCCCCCGACGAAGAGCTGACCGTCCTCGAGCCGGCGCCCGAGCCGTACGGCCTGCCCGTCCAGCCGATGGCGTCATCCTCGTTCGAGGTCCCCCCGGTCTCGCCGGGTCTCCTCGCCGCGGCCCCTGCCGGCGCACCCCCCGTCGCGCCGTCCCGGTCCTCGTACGCCGCCGACCAGTATTCCGCGGTGTTCGCCGACCCGATCGCCGGTGGCGGGACCGACAAGGCCGCGTTCGGATGTCCGACCTGCGGGCGAACGCTCGACCGGGGCACGTTCCGCTGCGACGGCTGTCGCACGTGGCTGCTTCTGGACCTCCCACTCAAGCGCGCGGCAACGCTCGTGGGCGGTGGTTTCGTGGCCGGCATCCTGGTGACGACGCTCCTCGTCAACCTCTTCGCGCCGGCCACGGCAGCGACCATCGCGGGCGTGGACGGCGCCACCGCTGGCACCGGGTCCGGCCCGAACGTCGCGCCCGTCGAGATCCCGTCGGGCGCGACGGCGGCGCTCCGTGGCACGACGGCCATCACCGGTCGCCTCGGAGCGGAGGCCACGCCGCTGGCGAAGGCACTGCAGGCGAAGAAGTTCAAGACCGGCGAGGTCCAGAAGGTGCTCCGCCGCATGGCGATCGACGCGCGCACGGGGGCGGCCATGCTCGGTCCGCTTGCCGCGTGGCCCGAGGCCGTGGGCCAGCAGGCCGCGCTCGAGGCGTTCTACGCGGACCTGCAGCGGCAGATCGAGACGGGCCTCAGCGCATCGGTCCGCAGCACGCGTGCGTACAAGAAGGCCGCGAAGGCGATCCTCGCGACGCTGGAGTCCGCGCCCGGGCTCGACACGTCAGCGCGCGCGCTCGGCAGGCAGGCCGGCGTCGAGCTTGCCCCGGTGACCTTCCCCGACCGACTGCGCTGATCCGCGCCCGTCGGGCCGCTACGGTGCCCGTGCGTATCCGGTGAGCTCGACGTAGGCCTCGCCGGCGACCCTCGTTCCATCGCGCGTCGCCCGCACGACCTGCGAGCCCTCCCAGTACACGACGCCCGTCGTCGGGCGCGTGTCGAGCTCCTGGTGCCGGACCGATGGCGTGAGGCTGATGTCGAGGCCCTCACCCGGCAGCCGGATGTGCCAGCCGGCCGGGTAGGTAGCGCCCGTTGCCGGGCTCGTCCAGGAGCCGGTGACCTCGACCGTCAGCGCGTCGCGATCGATATGGCGGGCGGTCCCATCCGCGTCCACGAGCGTGCCGTACACCAGCGGATACGTCCCGTCCGCTGCGCGGACGAGCGAGATCGTGAGGTCGGTCCCATCCGCCAGGTTGACGGCGAACCAGTCCCATCCCCCTGCCCCGACCGAGATGAAGTCGCCCCACTGGTGGTCGAACCACGCGTCGCCCTCGACGGCCAGCGTGGAATCGCCAACGGTCACCGAGCCCGTGGCCGTCATCGACGTGCGCGAGTAGTAGTAGGAGCCGCCCGCGACGCCGAAGTCGATCCAGCCATCACGATCGTGGAGCGTGGGCGGCGTCCGCGCAGCGAGAGACAGGTCGATGGCGAACGCGTCGATCGGATCCCCGCCGACCTCCGTGCCGTTCGCCCCCGCCGCGAGCCGGTCTTCGCCCAGCGATCCCGCCATGGTCCAGGGCGTGGTCCCGGGCGCGATCGTGCCGCTGAGCTCGAGGCCCGTCAGCGAGAACGCGAAGCCGCTGGGCTCGTCGGCGGGACCGCGCGGGGAGAGGTCCACCTGCGGGCCGACCTCGGACCGCTGCGCGTAATGGAAGTGGCCGTCCGTCTCGTCGGTGAGGGCGAGGTGGGACGCCCACGAGACCGGGAAGCCCCCGCGCTCGGCGCGGAAGATCACGTACTCGAAGCCGAACCGGTGGCCGTCTTCGGCCCTGAGATGCCCCGTGTAGTACCACCACTCGGTGAGGCGGTCGTGCGGACCGTCGTCGCGCGGCAGCTCCACGGCGATCGGATCGACGGGCGGCGCGGGGGTGGCCGCCGGTGGCGTGACGACGGGCCGCTCCGCTGCCGGGTTGGCGAGGACAGGCCCCGAGCAGGCGGCGGCGACGAGCGCCATGAGCGTGGCGACCACGAGCAGGGCGCCAGGCGGCGTTCGCTGCCGGGTCATCGGACGGCCGCCTCGATCTCCGCCTCGGTACGCGGGAGGATCGGCTGGAGCGCCCGATCGAGCCGTCGAGGCACCCACCAGTTCCACTTGCCGAGGAGGCGCATCGTCGCGGGGACGAGCAGCGCCCGGACGATCGTCGCGTCGAGCGCGACCGCGATCGCGACGCCGAGACCCAGGGCCTTGATCAGGACGATGTCGGCGAACGCGAACGACGCGGCCACGACGACGACGATGAGCGCCGCCGAGCTCACGATCCGGCCCGACCGCTCGAGGCCGCTCGCGACGGCTTCGGTGTTGTCGCGGGTGCGATCCCAGACCTCCTTCATGCGCGACAGCAGGAACACCTCGTAGTCCATGGACAGGCCGAACAGGACGCAGAACAGGATCACGGGCTGCGTGGTCTCGACGAACCCGAGCGGCTCGAACCCGAGGGGCGCCGAGAGGTTCCCGTCCTGGAAGATCCAGACCAGCGCGCCGAAGGAGGCGACGATCGAGAGCGTGTTCATCACCAGGGCCTTCACCGGCAGCACGACCGATCGGAGCAGCACGAACAGGACGAGGAACGTCGACACGACGATGAACGCCGCGGTCCGCGGAAAGTCCGACCAGACACGTGACACGACGTCATCGACGTCGGCGGCGCCGCCCCCGACGAGCACGGTCAGGCCGGCTGGTGGTGCGAGCGGCCCTGCCGCGTCGCGGAGCTCGCGCGCGAGCGATCGGCCCTCCTCGCGGTTCGGGCCATACGGCGTGTACACGGTAAAGGCCGTCAGGTCGCCCTTCGTCGTCGCGCCCAGCGCCGTCGAGACGAACCGGTCAGGGGGTCCGCCCGGCGCACTGTAGAGGAGCTGGTACTGCTCGAGCGTCAGTCGCCGGTCGACGTCGACGAGCGACGCCACCCGCGACACCCGCGGGTCGGCAGCCAGACGCCGCGAGTAGTCGTAGAGCTTCGCGACGTTCTCCGGCGTCGTCGCGCCGCCCGTCGTGCGGATCGCGATGACGAGCGGTGCGAACGCACCCTCGCCGAACTCGGCCGCGAGCACGTCGTAGGCCTCGCGCGACGGGACCGACGGCGGAAGGATGGACGCGTCCGGCGCGTTGAAGCGCACGTGGAGGAACGGGAGCCCGAGGACGAGAAGCAGCGTCAGCGTCGGCACGAGGACCGCAACCGGGTGGCGCATCACGCGTCGGGCAAGGCGCGCCCATGGCCCGTCGGCCGACGGTTCGGCCACGATGCCCCGGACACGCAGCCGGTCCATCCGCGGACCGAGGATGGCGAGGATCGCCGGCAGCAGGGTGACGGCGGCCGCCACCGCCAGGCCCACGACGATCGCGCCCGCGATGCCGACCGAGCGCAGGATCATGAACTCGAACAGGACGAGGCCCAGCAGACCGAGGAGCACCGTGAGGCCCGAGAAGAACACGGCGCGTCCCGCCGTCGCGACCGTGACCCGCACGGCATCGGCGACCCGGTCGGGACCCTCCCGATGCGCCAGCTCCTCCCGGAACCGGCTCGTCATCAGCAGCGAGTAGTCGACGCCGAGTCCAAGGCCCAGGAGTGTCGCGAGGTTGAGCACGAAGATGCTCATCGGCGTCACCGAGGCGACGACGAAGATCGCGGCCAGGGCCACGAGGACCGCCGCCCCGCCGACCGCCAGCGGGACGCCTGCCGCCACCAGGCTGCCGAACACGATGACGAGCGCGAGCGCGGCGAGGGGGAGCGAGATCAGCTCCGCGCGGCGAAGGTCGCCCTCGGTCACCGCCTGCACGTCGCCGTAGAACGCCGGCCCTCCCGCGACCTGGACGCGGATCCCGGGCACCTCGTGGAGGAGTGCCGTGACGCCCGGGATGGCGTCGGGAGAGTCGTCAGGCGGGAGATCGAGGAACACGACGTCGTAGGCCGTCCGCCCGTCCGCGCTCACCTGGCTCGGGGCGAGGACGTGCGACAGGACGCGGGTGACGTGCGCCGCCTGCGGCACGTCGCGTGTCGCAGCGGACACGGCGGCGAGCCACTGCGGCGTACCGGCGGTGAGGGTGTCCGATGTGTAGACGAGGACGAACGCCGAGGGCTCCACGCCGAGCTCGTCCTGGAGCAGCTGCTTTGCCCGCGCCGACTCGAGATCGTCGAGGATGAACCCGCCGGCGGAGAGCGCGCCGGGCGCCTGCGGCGCGAACGGCAGCGCAACGAGGATCAGTACCGCCCACGCGGCCACGATCCACCAGCGGCGGCGGACGGCGAAGCGGCCGAGTCGATCGAAGCTCATCCGTGCTCCGGTTCGGTGATCACGGGGTGACGGATTGTTTCATGCGCGTTACGAGTAGCAGGTTATCATGACGGGGCGTCCTCCCGCCGCGGACCGGCGCCCGGCCGGCCCGACCCGGACGCCCGGGTCGTTCTGCTAGGATCGATCGGCCGCGTCCACCGCCCTCGAGGGACTCCTTCGCGTGACGATCTTCACGGTCTGGTTCCAGAACTTTCCGAACAACCTGGTGATCCTCATCGCCGCGGCCGCGATCGCCGGCGGGTTCGTGTTCGTCTTCGCGAAAGCGGCGATGGTCGCGGAGGGCGGCCGCCAGCCGCTGGCGCGGAAGATGACCGCCCCCAACACGAAGCTGCTGTTCGCGGTGCTGCTCGTCGTCTGGGCCGTCGTGTTCGGGATCGGGCTCCAGCTGGTCCCCCACGAGGGCGCGAGCTCGCCGTACGGCGGCATCGGGCTCATCGCACTGTTCAGCGGGTTCTTCATCCTGATGGGCCTGATCTGGAGCGTGATCGGGGAGTAGCCCGCGCGGCAAGCAGGCCTACGGCAGGGCGGCGATGATCGCCTCGGTGAGGTCGTCCGGCGCGCCGAGCACCTGGAACATCACGTCGTCCTTCAGGTACACGACGACGTTGAGACCCGTCCCCGCCACGTCGTAGACCGACTTCCCGCCGAGCGTGCGGAGCCGGAGTGCCTCCGACTGGCTGAACGTCGCGTCGACGACCTGCTTCGGATCCGCGCCGGGTACCCGGATCGCAACCACCACTCCGCCGGTGCCGGCGTCCCGCGGCCGGGCCTCGGCGACCTCGATGTCGGCGAGCTGGAGCTTGTTGTTGGTCGCCAGGGCCTCGAGGACCTTCTCGTCGAGCGAGATCGCGAGGCCTGAGACGTCTTCTCCCCTGAAGCTCGACTTGACGAGCTCCAGGCCTCCGGCGGAGTCCGGGAGCATCGCGGCGAGGTCTGACGCGGCGGTCGCCCCGGGTGTGCGTTCGGCGGCGGCAGTCGGTGCAGGCGTCGAGTCGGGGCCTGTCGATTGCGGCGCGCCGCCGCAGGCGGCGAGGGCGACCGCCATGACGAGCACGATTGTGGCCGCGTTCGGGCGGCCGGAGGGGAACATGCGGGTGAACCTCCGGGATGGGGTCGGCCGCATGGTACGGCCCTTTCCGATTCGAGCCTCGTGGACGGTGATGCGACGGCTTCGCTATGATCGGCGTTCATTCATCCTGAATAGGTTCTATGCATCCGTGGCCGGTTCCGACCAGCGACGGGACGACGCGAGCGGAGGAGCGACACGATGGAGACGGAGGCACGAACCGAGACCGGGGGCGGCGCAGTGGCGGCCGCCGGCGCGGCCCCGTTCGTCAACCTTCGTGATCCGGCGCGTCGCCTCGGACCGGACGGGAAGCCCGCGGTGAGCCGGCGGGCGCCGAAGTGGCAGGACGTCCCCGACGAGAAGTGGAACGACTGGCGCTGGCAGCTGTCGAACA
Organism: Candidatus Limnocylindrales bacterium; assembly: GCA_035264305.1. GTDB lineage: Bacteria > Chloroflexota > Limnocylindria > Limnocylindrales > CSP1-4 > CAIXZV01. The sequence goes on from DATFQL010000054.1 coordinate 7,942, forward strand.
GGGTCAACGACCTCGACGAGGTCGCGGAGATCCTCGAGCTGACCGACGAGGAGCGCGAGGGCCTGTCCGCGGACGACAAGTTCCGCGTCGACATCACGCCCTACTTCATCAGCCTCATCGACCCCACGGACCCCGCCGACCCGATCCGCCGCCAGGTCATTCCGCTCGGCCGGGAGCAGAGCGCGTTCGTGGGGATGATGGAGGACAGTCTCGGCGAGGATCGCCACTCGCCCGTCCCGGGTCTGGTCCACCGCTACCCGGACCGCGTCCTGATGCTCATCACCACGCAGTGCGCGACGTACTGCAGGTACTGCACGCGGAGCCGGATCGTCGGCGACCCGACGCAGAACTTCAACCGCCGCGAGCACGAGGCGCAGCTCGACTACATCCGGCGGACGCCGCAGATCCGTGACGTCCTCATCTCCGGCGGGGACGGGCTGACCCTCGCCCCGAAGCTGCTCGAGAGCGTCATCCGCGGCCTGCGCGAGATCCCCCACGTCGAGATCATCCGGATCGGATCGCGCGTCCCGGTCTTCCTGCCGCAGCGCATCGATGACGAGCTGTGCGAGATGCTCGCCAAGTACCACCCGGTGTGGCTCAACATCCACGTGAACCACGCGAACGAGATCACGCCCGAGCTCGCCAGGGCGTGCGACAAGCTCACCCGCGCCGGCATCCCGTTGGGCAACCAGTCCGTCCTGCTCGCCGGGGTCAACGACTGCGTGAACATCCAGCGCGACCTCGTCCACGGCCTGGTCGAGATGCGCGTCCGCCCGTACTACCTGTACCAGTGCGACCTCGTGGAGGGGTCCGGGCACTTCCGAACGCCGGTCGGCAAGGGGCTGGAGATCATCGAGGGCCTGCGTGGCCATACCTCCGGCTACGCGGTGCCGACCTATGTCGTCGATGCGCCCGGGGGCGGCGGGAAGATTCCGGTGATGCCGAACTACCTCGTCAGCTACTCGGATCACAAGATCGTGCTCCGCAACTACGAGGGCTACATCACGACGTACGAGGAGCCGCTCGAGTACCAGCAGCACGACAAGGCCCACTGCGCCGCGTGTCAGCACCCGCGCCAGGAGGCGGGCCAGGGTGGGATCCATGGGCTGCTCCAGGGCGAGCGGATGTGGATCGAGCCGAAGGGGTTCGAGGAGGTCCACGAGCGCGGCAACACCGAGGCGCACCGCCTGAAGGACCCGGGCAAGTGGGTGCCGTACGGGGTGGGCGCGATCGAGGGCGAGGTCGTGGGCCGCGGGCTCCCCGTGCTCGAGGCCGGTCCAGCCGCGGACGGCGCCGTCGCCGAGACGTCGTTCGGGCGGGGCGAGGAG
>DATFQL010000055.1:0-2707 GCA_035264305.1 Candidatus Limnocylindrales bacterium
GGCTGCCGATGAACCCCGCGACGAAGCGGTTGATCGGGTGGTCGTACAGCTGCTGCGGTGTGCCGACCTGCTGCAGCAGGCCGTCCACATCACCGCGATCCGCTGGCCCATCGTCATCGCCTCGACCTGGTCGTGCGTGACGTAGACCATCGTCGTGCCGAGGCGCTGGTGGAGCCGCGCGATCTCGGCGCGCGTCTGCACGCGCAGCTTGGCGTCGAGGTTGGACAGCGGCTCGTCCATCAGGAACACCGCGGGCTCGCGGACGATCGCCCGGCCGAGCGCGACGCGCTGCCGCTGCCCGCCGGACAGCTCCTTCGGCTTGCGGTCGAGCAGCTTCTCGAGCTGCAGGATGCCGGCGGCGTCGTTGATCCGCTTCTCGATGTCGGGCTTGGGGACCTTGCGCAGCTTGAGCCCGAACGCGAGGTTGTCGCGCACCGACATGTGGGGGTACAGCGCGTAGCTCTGGAAGACCATCGCGATGTCCCGGTCCTTCGGCGCGACGTCATTGACGACGCGATCGCCGATCCGGAGCTGGCCTTCGCTGATCTCCTCGAGCCCGGCGATCATCCGCAGGCTCGTCGTCTTCCCGCAGCCCGACGGTCCGACGAGAACCATGAACTCGCCGTCGCCGATCTCGAGGTTGAGGTCCGACACGGCGGTCACGTCGCCGTATCGCTTGTACACGTGATCGAACGTCACGGTCGCCATGCGAAACCTCCTCCCGTCCAGGTCATCGCGGGCTCCTGCATCCGGCCGCCGGAAGGCGGACTCGGACGAGCCCCGTACGAGGTGCTGGCTCGGGTTGCGCGGATCGTACGACGCGGGCGTCGGCCGGGCAATCCTGCCCACCGCCTCGCCACGAACCTGCAACCCCGATCCGCGGCCGCGTGACGGACGGCGACACGCCCGCGACAGGCGAGGGGGCGTACGCCTACCGGATGGCGCTGCCGGTCGAGCCCCCGCTTGCCCCGATGCTCGCCCGGCTGGTTCCCGCCATCCCGGAGGGTGGGTTCGCCTACGAGCCGAAGTGGGACGGGTTCCGATGCCTCGCGTTCCGCGACGGCACGAGCGTCGATCTCCGAAGCCGCCACGACAGGCCGCTCGCGAGGTACTTTCCGGAGCTCGTCGAGGCGATGCTGGCGGTGCCCGGCTCATCGTTCGTCCTCGATGGCGAGATCGTCCCCGCCCTCCCGGAGGGGTTCGACTTCGCGGCGCTGATGGCCCGTCTCCACCCCGCCGAGAGCCGCGTCGTCCGACTTCGCACCGAGCTCCCCGCCGCGTACGTCGCGTTCGACCTCCTCGCCGACGCACGTGACAGCCTCCTCCCGTGCGCCGACGCCGAGCGACGCGATCGGCTCGAGCGGCTTCTCGGCGGTGTGAGCGGGTCGCTCTCGATCACGCCGCGCACCCTGGAGCCGGGCGTCGCGCGACGGTGGCTCGAGCAGGCCACCGGAACGGGCGTCGACGGGATCATCGCGAAGCCGCTCGACGGGCCGTACGAGCCGGGCCGCCGCGCGATGCGCAAGGTCAAGCGCGGTCGCACCGCGGACTGCGTCGTCGCGGGCGCGCGCCTCCTGCCAGCCGGCGACGCCGTCTCGTCGCTGCTGCTCGCCCTGTACGACGAGTCCGGCGGACTCCGGCACGTCGGCGTCGTGACCTCGTTCCCGGCCGCGGAACGACGCGCGCTCCTGGCCCGGCTGGCGCCGTTCGTGATCCCGCTCGACGAGCACCCGTGGCGCGGCGGCTTCCTCATCGGCGCAAGCCCGCTCGGCCGGCTCAAGGGCTCGGCGGCGCGCTGGACGCCCGACATGGCCCACGACTGGCTGCCGCTCCGCCCCGAGCTCGTCGCCGAGGTCGCGTTCGACCAGGTCGACGTCGACCGATTCCGCCATCCGGCCCGGCTCGTGCGATGGCGACCGGACCGGGAGCCGCAGAGCTGCACGATCGATCAGCTCGCGCTGCCACGAGTCGCGCTCGCCGAGGCGCTGGCACTCGCGTGACCGCCGCCGCGCTCGAGATCGAGACCGTTCGCGCCGGGGGGCGTGAGGTCCGGGTCACGTCGCCGTCGCGCGTCTTGTGGCCGGCAACGGGGACCACGAAGCGGGATCTCGTCACGTACCTCGTCCGTGCCGCGCCGGCGATCCTCCCGCAGGTGCGCGACCGGGGCCTGACGATGCGACGGTTCCCCGAGGGCGTGGATGCCCGCGGGTGGTTCCAGGCGCAGTGCCGCGGCCGGCCGCCCTGGCTGCGCACGTTCGACGTCACCGGCGTCGAGGGCGACCAGCTCCGGTACTGCGTCGCCGACGACGCCGCGGGACTGGCGTGGCTGGGCGGGCAGTCGTGCATCGAGCTGCACCCGTTCCTCGGGACCGTCGAGCGCCCGGACGAACCGACGGTCTTCGTGGTGGACCTCGATCCCGCCCCGCCCCTTGGCCTCCTCGACGCCGCGGCGGTCGCGCTCGGCGTAGGGGAACGCCTCGAGCGGCTGGGGCTGCCCGCGGTCGCCAAGGTGTCCGGCCTCCGCGGCATCCACGTCCTCGTGCCGCTGGGCCCCGGGCATCGGTTCGACCACACCAAGGCCGCGGCGCGTGCGCTCGCCGAGGCGCTCGAGCGGTCGCACCCCTCGATCGTCACGGCGCGGCTCGGGCGGCGCGCGACACGCGAGGGCCGCGTCCTCGTCGACTGGCTGCAGAACGACCCGACGCGG
>DATFQL010000056.1:0-2715 GCA_035264305.1 Candidatus Limnocylindrales bacterium
CTCGAAGGGCCCCGGCCATCGGCCGGGGCCCTTCGCATGCTGCGCGCGTGCCCCTGTCTCAGCAAACTCTCACCGATTGACGATTGCATGAGCAACGGTGGTCACGAGCCGGCCGCCTCCACCGCGCCCGCCCCCTGAGGCGCCCACAGGAGCCCGCGATGACCACCCGGCCGACCACCTCGAGACGCCGTCCGCTGCTCACGATCGCCGTGCTCCTCGTGCTCGCGGTTGCGGGTGTCGGGCTGTGGTACCTGTTCTTCCGACCGTCCGGCCCGGCACCTGTGTCGCTGGGATCGACGCCGGGGGAGACCACGACGGCCGGCGCCAGCCGGAGCGTGGTTCCACAGGAGACCCCGGCGGCCTCGGGCGATCCTGCCTCTGCCGATCCTGCCGCGACGGGCGAGTCCGCTGGGATCGACGGCACCTGGGTCATCGACCCGTCGGTCGGCTCGTTTGACGACTTCTCGGGCTCGTTCGTCGGCTACCGGGTCCGCGAGGAGCTCGCGTCCGTCGGCGCGACGGAGGCGGTCGGCCGCACACCGGACGTCACCGGGACGCTGACGGTCGCAGGTACGACGATCACGGCGGCCGAGTTCACGGCCGACCTGACGACCCTCCAGAGCGACGAGGCCAACCGCGACCGTCAGCTGCGCCGGCAGGGGCTCGAGACGGGGACATACCCCACGGCCACGTTCACGCTGACGCAGCCGATCGAGCTCGCGTCGGCTCCTGCCGAAGGCGGGACGTTCGAGGCGACGGCCGTCGGCGAGCTCACGCTCCATGGCACGAGCAAGGCCGTCGAGATCCCCGTCGAGGCCAGGCTGGAGAACGGCGTTGTGACCGTCGTGGGCAGCCTGCCCGTCCTGTTCTCGGACTACGGGATGCAGAAGCCGCAGGCGATGGTCGTGCTCTCGGTCGAGGACAACGGGACGATGGAGTTCCAGCTGCAGTTCACGAAGCCCTGACGATCTCAGGATCCTCTCAGCGTTCGGCACTGTAGTGGATCCCGACGCGACGCTCCCGGTGGCGCTCCTCCCCGCCGGAAGCGTCGCGCTTCCATGTCCGGCGACCCGCGTGTCGCGCGCAGCCCTCGCAGTCGCGACCCCGATCCGCAACCTCGCCGTCGCGGCGCCACGGCCGGGTGTTCGGGGCGATCGCATCGTCCATCGGCACGCTGGCGGAGTGCCTGGGGCGGATGTTCACCGGTGACGCAGCCGGGGCTCTCAGCGCCCTCTCAGGCGCGACGCGTTCACTGGGTGCAATCCACCAGCCTGTCCGAACCGGAGCCGACCGCTTCCCATGACCTTCGAGACGAACCCCAACCGACCCGCCGACCCTGACCGGCCGGTCTTCGTCAGCCCGTCCGGGCCGGTTCCCACCGATCCGGCGACCACAACCCCTCCCGCGCCGGCCGTGCCTGCCTGGGGAGCCCCACGGACTGCCGACGCCCCGGGCTCGCCTCGCACCACCGCGACGGACCCGCACTCATCGTCGCGCGGCCGGGGAATCGGAACCGTCCTCGCGGCCGCGCTGCTGAGCGCAACCCTCGCGGCGGGCGGCACGGCGATCGCCATCACGCAGCTCGCGCCAGCCACGACCGCCCCGACCTCCGGCGTCGGCACCGCCAAGACGACGAGCGCCACGACCGTCCAGAACGCGGACCTCACGACGGTCATCGCCGAGGCCCAGAAGTCGGTCGTGACGATCACCGCCAACGGATTGTCGACGGATGGCTTCTCGCCGATCGGGCAGCCCACGAGCGGCATCGGCTCCGGCATCGTCCTGTCCTCCGACGGGTACATCCTGACCAACCGCCACGTCGTCGAGGGCGCCCGGGCACTGAGCGTCGAGCTCCAGGACGGCACGACGTACGACGCCCGTCTCATCGAGCAGGCAACCGACAACGACCTCGCGCTCATCAAGGTCGACGCGACCGGGCTCACCGCGGCGACCATCGCGGACTCGGCGGCCGTGCAGATCGGCCAGACGACGCTCGCGATCGGCAGCCCGCTGGGGACGTACACCGAGACCGTGACCCGGGGCATCCTGTCCGGGCTCGGCCGTGACGTCACCGTGCAGGACGAGCAGAGCGGCCGGCCGACCACGTTGCGCAACCTGATGCAGACCGACGCGGCGATCAACCCCGGCAACAGCGGTGGGCCGCTGCTCGACGCGTCGGGCGCGGTCATCGGCATCAACACCGCGGTCGCGGGCGGGGCGCAGGGGCTCGGGTTCGCGATCCCGATCAACGACGCCGCGTCGCTCATCGCCAAGGCCACCTCCGGGGTCGGCGCCTGACGCCGTACCATCTGCGGGCCGAACCGCTGCTCGGCCGCCGGGCTCGAGCCGACCGCCACCGGGACACCCTGACGATGCACCTCCTCCTGGTCGAGGACGACGAGCGCCTCGCCCGCAGCCTGACCCGCCTCCTCGAGGAGGATCGGCACGTGGTGGAGCACGCGCCCGACGGGCGTACCGGGATCGAGCTCGCGTCGGCGCTCGACGGCATCGACGCGGTGATCCTGGACATCGGCCTGCCGGACATGTCGGGGCTCGACGTCGCCCGCCGACTGCGCAAGGACGGAGTCGACGTCAGCATCCTGATGCTCACCGCCCGCGACACGGTCAACGACCGAGTGCTCGGCCTCGACGCGGGCGCCGACGATTACGTCGTCAAGCCGTTCGCGTACCAGGAGGTCGCGGCACGGCTTCGGG
>DATFQL010000057.1:0-5028 GCA_035264305.1 Candidatus Limnocylindrales bacterium
CGTCGACGCCGACGAGGAAGCCCGGGTCGTGACCTCGCAAGCGGGCGCGGTGCGTGACGCGATCGTCCGCCGGTGGCCCGACGCGGCGACTGGCGACGGGGCGGTCGACCGGGCCGCAGTCGGCCGGATCGTGTTCGCGGATCCCGCGCAGCTGCGCGACCTGGAGGCCCTCGTGCATCCCGCCGTTCGTCCCCGGATCCTCGCGCGGATCGCCGCGGCGGAGGCCGTGGAGGCACCCGCGATCGGGATCGAGGCGATCAAGCTCGTCGAGGGCGGCCTCGCGGCCGAGTGCGATGAGGTGTGGCTCGTGACCTGCGACCCGGTCGTCCAGCGGGAACGGCTTGTCGGCCGGGGCACGCCGCCCGCGGATGCCGACCAGCGTGTCGAGGCGCAGGCCGGGCTCACGGGCCGGCTATCGAGGGCTGCGACCCTCATCATCGACACCACCGGCGACGTCACGACGACCCGAACGCTCGTCGAGGACGCGTTCCGCGAGGCCGTCGAGGCGCATCGCTAGGGGACGAACGCCGCCCGACCGGGTGAACCCGGCCGGGCGGTGGGAGGCGCGTCGGGTCAGCGACGCGCGACGGAGGGGGCCGCCGGACGCGGCGTCCTCCCGAGCTCAACCGGCGTCCGGTTCTCCGCCTGACGAGGCGTCACCGGGACGTCGGGGCGGCACGCCCTGGCACCTGGGGCGCCGAGCCGGACCGCGTGAACTGCGGGTGGTCGTGCGTGCCCACCGGACGGGGACACGCGCGGGTTGGTTACGGGGTCGCGCCCGCCGACGGGGATGCTTCGGCTGACGCGGGGTCCACCGCGGCAGGGTCGATCGAGGGTGCCGGCGTGATGTCCGGGATCGGCGGGGCGGTGGCGATGGGCCCGTCGCTCTTCGGATACGTCTCGGGGACGGGCAGGCCGTAGCGCTGGATGATCCGGTTGGTCGTGGCGCCGAGCGAGCTGACGTCGAGGACGCGTGCGTCCGCGTCCGGCCGCAGCGCCATGCTGAACTGCGCGTTGCCCGCCGCCTGGAGGTGGCTGATCTCCTCGGCCACCGGGAGCGTCGCCTTGACGATGTAGAACGTGCCCTGACGCGACAGGATCTCCATGTTCTGCCAGCTGATCTTCGTCGACTGGTCGGTGTAGAACGTTCCCTCGTCGAGCACCGTCTGCGGGACGTTGACGCTCGCGGTCATGAACACGTCGACGAGCATCCCCGCGCCGAGCATCCCGCCGACGGCGCGGTCGTCCGCGACGCTGAGGGACACCGCTCGCCATGCCTCGGACTCGGGGCCGACCGTCTCGTCGGGACCGAGGATCGAGAACTCGGCGCCGGCCGTGGTCGACGCGAGCAGGTTGGTCGTGACCAGCTGGCCGATCTTCACGTCGACGGCCGGGATGCGCCCGACCACCTGTGCGGGGTCGGCGACGACGCCCTCGGCGTTCGTCCCGTCGAGCGGGATATCGGCCCGCAGCGCGACGTCCTCGGCCTCGATCGGCTTGCGGGCCGGAATCTCCCGGACCGCGACGACCGCGGTCGTCGTCTTGAGGCCGGACTGGCCGGCCTGCTGCTGCGCGTTGTTGATCAGGAAGAACGCGGCGCCACCTGCGCCCAACGCGAGCACCACGCCCAACAGGACGATCCATCGTCCCTTCTTGGACGGGTCCTTGTACTCCATCTCCATCGCATGTGCCTCCCGGGACGGGGGTGGGTCGACGTCGTACGCCGCCCGTGGGGTTGTGCCGCGCCCTACCGGCTTAGTTCCAGGGCGCCAGCCGTGCCACCTGACCGCGGCGCAGCCGGGAGTCCGTGGGATCCGCGATCACGGGCGTGATCGCATAGGCATAGACCGTGTTCGTGTTCATCGACGCGACGCGCATCACCGCGAAACCGGTGACGTCGACGTAGTCGGTGTTGGAGCTCGAGGCGCCGGTCGCGACGCTGAGCGTGATCGGGATGAGCTTCGTCACCTGGCGGTTTGGTGAGTCGCCGTTCATCCCGGTCGCACGGACGACGAGCGTGTACTGGCCGGCGGCGAGCGTGCCGGCGTTGATCGTCAGGGTGGTATTCGTCCCGGACCCAGACGCGGGCGAGACGGCGCTCGACGACCAGCCGATCGAGCCGATGCCCGTGGGCAGGGTCTCGCCGGGGAGCGCCTCGACCGACAGGTTGACCGGCGCCCCGAACGACGACGACCCGATGCGCTTGAGCGTGAACGTCCAGGTCGCGCTGCTTCCCAGCGTCGCGGCGAGCCCCTCGGACGCGGCCGACGTGATCGAGAAGTCGCGGGTGACGGTGCCGACCTGGACGGTGAACGGCAGGTACTTCACGGTGAGATACGGGCTGCCTGCCTCGCCCCTCAGCCACATGGAGTAGATCCCGGTGGCTGCCCCGGACGTCACCGCGTTGGTCATGTTGACGGTCGTCCCCTGGCCCATGGTGGGCGTGACCGGGTTGGGGCTGTAGGTGAACGGGGTCGTGCCGCTCAGCGCACCGGTCGTGATCGGGTTGGCGGGATCACCGGCGTCCCCGACGGTCGTCAGCGCCACCACGCCCGAGAAGGACTGGTTGCGGCTGACCTTGAAGCTCCCGACGCTCGCCGTCGTGCCCGTCGCGGGCAGGGTGATCGCACCAGGCGCGTTCATCTGGAAGTCGGGGATCTGCATCGTCAGCCCCGAGTACACGCAGACGAGGATCTCGTCGCCGAGCTTGAACCGGTCGTCGAACGCGTCGATGGCCGCGCCGGTCGAGTTTCCGAACAGCAGGCCGACCTGGTCCATGGGGTCGGGCGGCGTCGTCGCAGGGGGGAAGGCGGGGCCCGGGTACCCGCCGGTGTAGATCCAGCGGGCCGCGAAGTCCTTGAGGACGCTGGACGTCACGCCCGACGGCACATCGTTGTAGTAGAGCTGGGACGAGGTGTTCTGGAAGTTGCGGATGTCGAGGGCGATGAACCCCCGGAAGTCGGCGCCGTTGCCCGGCTGCGCACCCTGACCGAGGATCTCGATCACGGGCCCGTGGTTGGCCCGGTCGTTGTCGGGCGTCGACGCGCTGAACGCCGCGCCCGGGTTCGGATCCGTCCGGCCGGTGCTGCTCTCCGTGCCGACGCAGGCCGTGTTCGCGGTCGCGAAGAAGTCCATGAACGAACGCTGGTCGTCCACGCATGGCGCGGTGCCCGAACCGGTCCCGGGGGCGTTGACGAAGTTGCGCACGGCGATCGGCAGCAGGTTCCCGCTGTACTTGGCGCGGGCGCGCGCGCTCACCATCTGCGTGTCGAGGCCGACGGCGCGCCCGAACGTGTAGCTGACGGTGTTGCGAACGGCGACGCGCACGGACCCGGCGGAGAACAGGATGCCGTCGAGCAGGTACGCCTCCGACCCGGCGTGCCCGGACTCGTAGACCTCGTACCCGTCCGGGGGCGGCGCCGCGGGGGCGATGCCGTTGGGCGGGATCGAGTAGTTCCGGCTGAGCACCGCCTCGGCCTCGGCGCGCGCCTCGGCCTCGGAGCCCCCACGGATCAGCGTGTTCGCCGCGGCGAGCGCGCCCGCGTCCGCGGCGTTCTGGAGGAACCGCCGCTCCGTGTAGAAGCGCCCGATGTCGATCGCCAGCCCCGCAGCCGCCATGAGCGCGACGAGGGCGAGGACGAAGATGACGAGCACCTGTCCGCGCTCGGCGGACGCGCTCGTCCTGGACGGCGCCGGCATCAGTTGACGACCATCGTCACTTCGGTGCTCAGGACGAGTCGTCCGTTGCCGTCCCTGGGCAGGAAGCTGCTGATGAGCGGGATGATGATGTCCTGGTGGTACGTGCCCTTGACCGTCATCCGCCAGCCGGCGCGCGGGTCGTTGTCGGTCACGGTCGTGGGCAGCGCGTACGTGATCACGAGGTCGCCGTTCGTCGCCGTGATCGTCGTCCCGCTGGTCGTCGTGGTCCACGACGAGCTGGTCGCGAAGTTCGGGGACGTCTTCACCATGCCGTTCATCGCGCCGAGGAACGCTGTCCGCGCGGCGTTGTTCCGCGCGACATCGTTGGCCGCCTGGGTGAGGTTGTTGTCGTAGACGTAGATCGACGCATCGCGCGCCGACTCCCTGGCCGCGGTCGAGAGGGTCACGTACGACTGGAAGATGAAGCCGAACTGGATGATGCCCAGCAGCAGGAACAGCAGGGGTGTCAGGATCAGCGCGAACTCGACGAGCGACTGGCCGTCCTCGCCGCCGCGCCGGACACGCGTCCCGGGCACACCGAACCGGCGTGCGAGCCCCGGGCGGGGGCGGAGGCGTTCGGGCGAGGCCGTGGGCATTGGGGCGTGTTCGACTCCGGGCTGGGATGACCTCCGCAGTCTTCGGCCCACCGGGGGGACGGGGACATGGGTCGTTGGTCCCGGTCCGGCTCGCCGACCGGATAGCCGCGACGACGCGCCATCGCCCGCTACGGCCCTTCGCCGCCCATGGAACAGGCGTTCGAAAGGGGATGCCGGATGGTACGATTGATCCGTGCCCGACTTCCGTCTCGTCGCCCCGTTCGAGCCCACCGGCGACCAGCCGCAGGCGATCGACAAGGTCGTCGACGGGCTCTCGCGTGGGCTCCGCCACCAGACGCTCTTGGGGGTCACCGGGAGCGGCAAGACATACACGATGGCGCAGACGATCCAGCGTCATCAGAAGCCGACGCTCGTCCTCGCGCACAACAAGACGCTCGCCGCCCAGCTCTACTCCGAGTTTCGCGAGTTCTTCCCGGACAACGCCGTCGAATACTTCGTCAGCTACTTCGACTACTACCAGCCCGAGGCGTACCTGCCCCGCTCGGACACGTACATCGAAAAGGACTCGAGCCGCAACGAGGAGATCGACCGGCTCCGCCACGCGGCGACCCACGCGCTGTTCGAGCGGCGCGACGTGATCATCGTCGCGTCGGTGTCGTGCATCTACGGCCTCGGCGCGCCGGTCGATTACGGCGCCACGGTCCTCAAGCTCCGGGTCGGCGGGCACTACCGGCGTGATGCGGTGCTCCGCCACCTCGTGGACCTGCAATAC
>DATFQL010000058.1:0-5157 GCA_035264305.1 Candidatus Limnocylindrales bacterium
CACATGTGGGTCCTGGCCGGAATCGTCCTCGCGTCCGCGGCAGCGACGCGCGCTGCCTGAGGGGGCCGCGATCGACGCGCGACCAGGTGCAACACGTGACCCACGTGCACAAGTGACCCACGTGCAACACGTGACCCACGCCGGGCGGGACGGTCCGCGAGCCCTCGCCGGTATCCTCGCCGGCATGGCTCCCGAACCCGCTCCGCCAGAGGTCCGCGCGCTCGCCGATGCCCGATCCGAGTCGCGCAGGGCCCGTGACTGGGCGACGGCCGACCGGCTCAAGGCCGAGATCGAGGCGGCGGGCTGGAAGGTCGTGGACGCCGCAAGCCTGTACACGCTCGAGCCATTGGCGCCCCCCGACGTGGAGGTCGACGGACGCGTGCGGTACGGCTCGAGCTCGTCGGTGCCGTCACGCCTGGAGGAGACACCCGTCGGCACCGCGAGCGTCGTGATCGTCGCCTCAACCGACGTCGACGCAGTGGTGCACCAGGTCGGGCTGCTCGCGGATTCGGCGCCGGACGGGACGCAGGTCGTCGTCGTCGCGAACGCACCATCAGGCGAGGCAGCAGACGCCCTCGCGACGCTCGACGCCCGCGACCCCGGCGCGCCCGGCGTTGTGACCGACATCGTGTGGACGGCGACCCGGCTGGGCGCGGCCGCGACGTGGAACGTCGGCATCAGGCGGTCCGCCGCGCCGGTCGTCATCCTCGTCGCGGAGGGCGTCACCGTGCCCGGGGCGCTTGTCGGCGCGATCGTCGACGCCCTCGGAGACGAGAGCGTCGCGGTGGCCGGACCCGTGGGTCTCATCACGGACGACCTGCGTACGTTCCGGCGCGCGCCATCGGACGCGACGAACGTCGACGCCATCGCCGGGGACACCATCGGATTCCGGCGGGCCGATGTCGCCGTCCGAGGGCTGCTCGACGAGCACTTCGTCACCCCCGACTTCCTCGACGCCTGGTGGAGCCTGGTCCTGCGCGACCCGCCGGCCGCCCATGACGACGACGAAGACGGCGACGAACCGAGGCGGGCCGTGCAGGTGCCGGTCGAGGTCACGCGCGCCGCGGCGAGCGGGTCCGTCGCCGGGGGCGATGGTGCCCGCCAGGCCAAGCGCAACTTCTACCGATTCCTCAAGCGGTTCGCCACGCGCCGCGACCTGCTGACGAGCGTGACCCGACGAGAGGCCTGAGGGTGTCGCGCAGGCGACACCCGGCGGCGGAAAACACCGGCGTGGAGCCCCATAACGGATGACGACGAAGGTCGTTACCAAGGCAGAGGCCTCGCGGACAGCATCGTTCCCCCGGCGGTGTGGCAATGCGAGGCCTCTCTTGCCGTCCGCGGCCGGTTCGGGCACCCACGCCTATACTCCCGCCGTGCGTCGCTGGGTCTGCATCGTTGCCTTCCTCGTCGGGTTCTCCGGCGACGGCTACGTGTGGACGGCGCGTCCGCGTATTCCCGTTCCGGTCGAGCGTCTCCTGGATCCGGACCATCACGACCCCGCATTGCCGGAGGTCGCCTGGTGGCTGACGACCTGACGGCGTCCGGGTTCGATCCCGCCCTCGAGGCCCCGGAACCGCCCGTCGCCGCGTCCCGTGGCCGTCGGATCGCCGTGGCGGGTATCGCCCTGCTCGTCGCCGTCGCGATGCTCGCCCAGCTGTGGCCCGACGCCGGCATCGAGCCTGCCGCGGTCGCCGCTGCGGACGACCCCGAGAGCGTCACGATCCTCGCCGGCGCGCCCGCGTCCATCGACCCGGCGAAGCACGGGGACCTCGGGTCGGCCTCGTACGTGTCGCAACTCTTCGAGACGCTCACCGCCGTCGATCCGTCGCTCGCCGTCCGCCCGGCCCTCGCAGAGTCGTGGACGATCGAGGAGGACGGGCGGCGCGTGGTGTTCACGCTGCGCGAAGGGCTCGTGTTCAGCGACGGCAGCAGCCTCACCGCCAGCGACGTCGTCCGTTCGTGGCGTCGGCTGTTCAACCCGCGCGAGCGCTCGCCGCTCGCCTCGCTGATCGCGGACGTCGTGGGCGCCCGCGCGCTGCTGTCGGGTGAGACCGACGACGTGAGCACCCTGGGGGTCAGGGCGGATGGCGACCGACGGGTCATCGTCGACCTCGAGCGGGGCGGGGGAGACCTGCCCGCCATCGTGTCCGGCGCCCCGTTCGCGATCGTGCCGCGGTCGGCGGGTGACGGCGAGATCCTCCCTGCGGGGGGCGACTTCGTCGGCAGCGGCGGCTATCTCGTGTCCGAGGTCACCGACGACTCGTTCGTCCTCAAGGCAAACCCTCGGTACTGGGCCGGTGAACCCGAAATCGGCACGGTCCGGATGCTCACCACGCTCGACGGCGCCAGCCCGGTGGATGCGTTCGTGGGCGGCGATGTCGACGTCGCACCGATCTCGTTCACCGACGCGGGCTGGATCGCGTATGACCGCGAGCTCGGGCCATCGCTCCGCAGCGACCCATCGCTGTCCGTGACCTACTACGGGTTTGAGACGACCCGGGCGCCGTTCGACGATGCGCGCGTCCGCCGGGCGTTCGCGCAGGCCGTCGACTGGCGACGGCTCGCGAAGCTCGACGAGCTGGGTTCGTCCGTCGCGGCGACAAGCCTCGTGCCCGAGGGGATCCCCGGTCGGCCGGATGGGGACTACCTCCCGCCCTACGACCCGGCCGGCGCCCGGGCGCTCCTTGCCGAGGCCGGGTACGCGTCCGGGGCGGCGCTCGGTCCGGTCCCGTTCATCGCGAACGGCGGGGGGTACGACGGCGCGATCATCGCGATGCTCGAGGAGAACCTCGGGGTCACGATCGACTACGCGACGATGGATTTCGGGACGTACCAGGATCGCCTCTCGACGGATCCCCCCGCGCTCTGGAGCCTGTCCTGGGTCGCGGACTACCCGGGCCCCAACGACTTCCTCGGCGTCCTTCTCGGGACGGGCTCCACCTCGAACGAGGGCGGCTGGTCGAACCCGGACTTCGACGCCGCGATCGCGGATGCCGGCGCGGCGGCGAGCCCGGAGGATGCGACCGCGGCATACGCGCGGGCGCTCGAAGTCGTGCGCGATGACGCCCCGGCCGTGCCGGTGTCGTACGGCACGTCGTACTCGCTCGTCCGCGAGGGCCTCCTCGGCGCGACCCAGAACGGACTTGGCATCCTGCGGCTGGCCGGGCTCGCGTGGGCGCGATGACGGTGCTGATCGCAAGGGACCGGCGGCGCGCGGTCGCTGCGCTCGCCGCCGTCATCACGTTGATCGTCGCCCTCGTCGGCGCGCCGGCCGTCCTCGCCGCGGACGTGACCTTCGGTGAATCGACCGCCGACGCGACGTACGGCGAGAAGATCGAGTTCGGCGTCGAGGTGACGGCCGCGGCGCCCCTCGCGCGGATGGAGCTTCGGCTCGGGTTCCCGGACGCGTTGGGGCCGTACATCGTCGACGTGCCGGTGCCAGCCGCCGGCGGCACCAGCAAGGTCACGTACGAGCTCGACCTGACCGGTGGCGGGCACCTCGTGCCGAACACACCGCTCAGCTACACGTGGGCGGCCTTTCCCGAGGTCGGCGCCGACCCGGTGCTCAGCCCGACGGAGCGGATCCGCTACCGGGACACGAGCCTCGAGTGGAAGACGCTCAAGGGCGACCTGATCACCGTCCACTGGTCGCAGGGCGGAGACGCGTTCGCGCGCAAGGCGCTCGACATCGGCGAGCAGGCGGTCCGCGACACCTCGGCGCTCCTCGGTGTCACCGAGACCGAGCCGATCGACTTCTTCATCTACTCGGACGAACAGGCGTTCCGGACCGCGCTCGGACCGGGGACTCGCGAGAACGTCGGCGGCCAGGCGCACGCGGACATCCGGACCCTGTTCGCGATCATCACGCCGGACGCGATCGACGACCCGTGGGTCGGGATCGTGGTTCCGCACGAGCTCACCCATCTCGTCTTCGACACCGCGGTCGAAAACCCGTACCGGTTCCCGCCCCGCTGGCTGAACGAGGGGCTCGCCGTGTACCTCTCCGAGGGCTACGGGTCGGGCGACCAGAACCGCGTCGCGGACGCCGTGGCCTCGAAGGACCTCATCCCGCTGGCGGCGCTCGGCTCGCAGTTCCCCACCGAGCCCGACAAGACGTTCCTCGCCTACGCCGAGTCGGTCTCGGCGATCGACTACCTCGTCCGCGAGCATGGCCGCGATGCCATGGTCGCCCTCGTGGTGGGGTACAAGGACGGCCTCACCGACGACGAGGCGTTCACGAAGGCGCTGGGCGAGGATCTCGCGACGTTCCAGGCGGGCTGGCTCGCAAGCCTCGGGGCGCAGCCACCCGAGCAGTTCGGGCCACAGCCGGCGCCGCCCGGGCCACTCCCCTCGGGCTGGAACGGACAGCCGCCGACGGGCGTTCCCGACCCGAACGCACCCACGTCACGCCCGGGTTCGACGGCGGTCCCCGGGGAGGACCGACTCGATCCCGTCGCGGAGCCCGCGGGCACGTCGATCCCGCTCATCCTCGGCGGCCTCGTCCTCGTGGTTGCCGTCGTCCTCGTCGGGCTCGTCGTCGCGCGTCGTCGGGGCGGCAGCGCGTGACGGCGCTCGGGGCGCGGATCCGCGGCATCCCGAGCTGGCAGGTAACGCTCGGGGCGGCCTTGCTCGCACTCGGGTTCCTCATCGCCGCACAGCTCGCCTCGGAGGGGCCACGGATCCGCTACACGAGCCTCGAGCGCACGCCGCTCGTCGAGGCGGCGGTCGACCTCCAGGCGCAGCAGGAGCGGCTGAAGCAGCAGGTTCTCGACCTGCGGGCATCGATCCAGGACCTCGAAGCCGCCGGACAGGGCGGGACGCAGCTCACCCGCGACCTCAACGACCAGCTGCAGCGGGCGCGGATCGCGGCCGGCCTCGTCGCACTGACCGGTCCGGGCGTCGTGATCCGGCTCAAGGACTCCGCCGTGCCCGTCCCCCAGGACGGAAACTCGCGCGACTACCTCGCCTCGGGTCAGGACGTCCTCGCGGTCGTCGAGGAGCTGTGGCTCGCGGGCGCGGAGGGCGTCGCCGTCAACGGGGAGCGCGTCACGACCTCGACCGCGGTCGTCGACATCGGCGGATCCGTGCTCGTGAACTCCGCCTACCTCGCGCCACCGTACGACGTGCGGGCGATCGGCCCGGCCACCATGTACGACC
>DATFQL010000059.1:0-8399 GCA_035264305.1 Candidatus Limnocylindrales bacterium
TCCTGCCCGTCATCCCGCAGCACGTGGCCGTGCTCGGCATCGTTGCCGGGCTCGTGGTGTCGGCGGCGGTCGCCCCGCTGAGCGTCACGGTCTTCCTGTCGCTGATCGTGGACCCGTCCCTCACGTCGGTCATCGCGATCGCCGCGGTCGCCGCCTACATCGTCCGCCAGCTGATCGCGCCCACCCTGCCGGGCATCTACCGTGCCACCCGCGCGAGAGAGGACGCCGACGCCGCGGCCTCCTGAACCCCCGGGGTTGGCTGGGCGGGGTGGTACGAGTTCGAGGGCGCGATCGCACCGCAACACCAGTCGGGCGAGGAACGGTGTCCTCCATCCGCCACACCGGGCACCATTCCCGCATGTCCCGAATACCGGGTCTCGGCGAGGACCCCGAGTTCGCGAAGCTGTGGGTGGGCGGGTTCGTCTCGTCGCTCGGGTTCCATGTCAGCATCCTCGCGATGCAGCTCACCGCGGCGGCGGTGCTCGGGGCCACACCGTTCGAGATGGGGCTGCTCGGCGCCGCCCAGTTCCTGCCGCGCCTGGCGTTCGGGCTCGTCGCCGGCGCGTGGGTGGACCGCGTCCATCGCCGCCCGCTGATGGTCGCGACGGACCTCGGACGGGCGGCGCTCCTGGCCTCGGTGCCGCTCGCGTTCGTCGCCGGCCGCCTCTCGGTGCCGCAGCTCGCGGTGGTCTCGTTCGGGGTCGGGACACTGAGCCTGGTGTTCTCCGTGGCGTCGAACGCGTACCTGCCGGGCCTCGTCGGGCGCGAACGGCTCGTCGACGCGAACTCGCGGATGAGCGCTGCTGAGGCGGTCGCGCAGATCGGAGGCCCGAACCTCGCGGGACTCGCCGTGCAGGTGCTCACGGCGCCCATCGCGATCGCGCTGGACGCGGCGTCGTACGTCGTCTCCGCGCTGTGCATCGGCTGGATCCGACGGCGCGAGCCCGATCCTCCCCCTCCCGACCGCCGCCGGCCCATCCTCGGCGAGATCCGGGAAGGGCTGGCGGTCATCACGTCGAGCCCGATCCTTCGGACCCTGATCATCGCGGGCGCGAACATCGGCCTGTTCACGGGTGGGTTCCGTGGCGCCCTGATCGTCCTGTACCTCGTGGAGCTGGGCGTCTCCCCCGTCGCGTTCGGCGTCATCTACGGCGTCGGCGGCGCCGCAGCGCTGGTCGGTGCGGTGCTCGCGCGCAGGACCGCGAGGCGGCTCGGCATCGGACCCGTTCTCGTCGGGTCGCAGCTCCTCGCCGCGGCGCTTGCCCTCGTCGTGCCGCTGGCCGGCTTCGTGCCCCCGGACGCGAGGCTGGCCTTCCTGATCGCCGGACAGATCGGCCTGGGCCTCGTTGCGCCGACCTGGGCCGTCGTCGGCGGCTCGCTCCAGCAGGCGGTGACGCCCGACCGGCTACTCGGCCGGGTGAACGCGACGCAGCACGTGGTGCTCGGCGGGATGAACCCGCTCGGCGCGATCGTCGGCGGCGCGATCGCGTCGATCGCCGGGGTCCAGGTGACGCTCGTGCTCGCGGCGATGGGGGCGGCGCTGTCGGCGGCGATCCTCGCCTCGTCCCCCGTTCGAGGGCTGCGTGCCCTCCCGCACATCGAGCCGGCTGGAGCGCCGGGCGTGCCGGCGAGTCCGATCGTGCGCTGAGTGCGTATGGTCGCGGGACGGCCTCCACGACCGGTGGCGCCACGAGAAGGAGACGCATGACCGACACCGCCGTCCGCCAGCAGCCGGACACCGCCGAGACCGAAGCCGCCGGACGGCAGTGGCAGGACCGTTGGGCGTCCGGACCGCGACGGACACGCTGGACGTCGCTGCCCGTCCAGCCCGGCGATCCCGCGCCGTCGCTCGACCTCGTCGACGCCCGGCTCGCGCGGCCGGTGCCGCTGTCCGCGATGTGGGCCGACGGTCCCGCCCTGCTCCTCTTCTGGCGGCACTTCGGCTGCAGCTGCGGCCGCGATCGTGCCGCCCGCCTCATCGAGGAGCTGCCGGCGTACGGGGACGCCGGCGCGACCGTCGTGCTCATCGGGCAGGGCGAGGTGGAGCGGACGCTGACGTATGCCGCCGCCAACGCGATCCCCGATGAGGTCCGACTCCTGTGTGATCCCGCCGAGCGCGCGTACGAGGCGTTCGGGCTGCTGGAGGGGACGCCCGCCGAGGTGCTGTTCGACGCGCCGGACGAGTACCTGCGCTGCGACCTCGACGCGGGGCGTGCGCTGTTCGAGACGCGCGCGGCCGCCGGCCGGCCGATGGTCGACAACCCGTGGCTGCTCCCCGGCGAGTTCGTGGTCGCGCAGGACGGCACGCTCGTGGCGACGTACCGGTTCCAGTTCTGCGAGCACTGGATCGACGCGCGCGTGAACGTGGCGGCCATCCGGGTCGCGAGCGGCGAGGTGCGGCCGTCGTTCTCGCGATGATCGGCCGCACGTGCCTCGTCATCCCGCCGTGATGAGCACCGTGTTGCCGTCCGGGTCGTCCACCAGCGCCATCCAGGCGCCGAAGTCGGTGCGGAAGGGTGCTCGTCGGCCGCGGTACCCGGCGCCGACCAGCTCGCGCCACGCCTCGTCGACCGCCTCGTCCCCGTCCACGAAGAATTCGAGCATGACCCGGCCGTCGCCGGTTGCGGGTGCGTAATCGGGCACGTTCCCCGCAAACGTGGTCGCGATCACGAGGTTGTGGCCGCCGCCGAGCTCGACGACCACGTCCCGCCGTCGCTCGAGATCGTCTGGAAACGTGACGCCGAGCCGGCCGTAGAACGCCGCCGAGCGGCCGAGGTCGTCGACGTTGAGCACGACGATCGTGAACCGGGGTGCCGGAGTCCGGGGCACGCTAGCCACGTCCGGCTGCGAGGTGGGCCTCGAGCATCTCGACCACGAACGCGTGGTCCTCCAGCTGCGGCAGGCCGGACACGACGACCGTGCCCACGACCCCGACGTTCTCGACCCGGATCGGGAAGGCACCACCGTGCGCCGCGAACTCCTCGACCGGGAGCGAGTGCTGGGTGTGGATGCCCTGCCCGTCCGGATCGTTGGCGAGGCGGACACGCAGCGAGCTCTGGTCGAACCACGCCGCGACCGCCGACTTGCGTGAAGCCCACCGCTCGTTCGAGGCCGTGCTGCCCGGAAGCGACGCGACGAACACGAGCCGGGTGCCGAGGCGGACCTGGATCAGGATCGGCAGGTGGCGCTCGAGCGCGGTATCCGCCATCCGCCGCCCCAGCGCATAGAGCGACGCCAGGTCGGCGCGCGGCAGCACGAGACGCCGCTCCTGCTCCTCGACGGATTCGATGGTCGGGGCGGCAGCCGCATTGTTCGCCATGGCGTCAGGAGCCTCCTTCAGTCGCGGTCGCTCGGCCCGCCACGTCATCGTACGAACCGGCCGGGTGACGAACACGTCATGAGAGCAGGAAGAGGACGGACGCGGCCCAGTCCGCCGGGGACGAGTAGAATGCGCGTCCGCCGTCGGACCATCCGCGGCCGGCCGTCACCCCGGAGGAGCCCCACCGATGTACACCGTCCGCCGGCGCGGGGGGCGCCTGGCTGCGCTGCTCGCGACGATCGCCATCGTCATGGCCGCCTGCGGGGGCGCGCCCGCCACGAACGCGCCGTCGGGCGACACCGGGAACGCCGGCGCCCCGAAGCAGGGCGGCAAGATCACGGCTGCGATCGAAGGCGAGCCGACCTCGGTCGATCCCGCGTTCGACTACGACTTCGTCTCGGGCCTCGCCACGTCGAGCATCACCGAGCCGCTCCTCATCTTCTGCGAGCAGGACACCAAGCTGTGCCCGAACCTCGCGGAGAGCTGGACCGCGAGCGACGATGGGCTGACGTACACGCTCAAGATCCGCCAGGGCGTGAAGTTCCACGACGGGACGCCGATGACCGTGGATGACGTCGTGTTCAGCATGAACCGTGTCCGCGATCCGGACCTCGGCTCGTATGTCGGCTGGATGCTGGCCAGCGTCAGCGACATCAAGGCAACCGACGCATCGACCGTCGTCATCACGCTCAAGGAGCCGGACGCGCTGTTCGAGTACGCGCTCGCATCCACTGCCGCGCACGTCGTGAGCAAGGCGTTCGTCGAGAAGAGCGGCGACAAGTACGGCAAGGCGGAGGTCGGCTCCGTCGGCACCGGTCCGTTCAAGTTCGCGGAGTGGAAGACCGGCGACTACCAGCGCCTGACCCGCAACGACGACTACTGGAACAAGGCCAACGGCGGCCCGTACCTCGACGAGATCACGATCAAGATCCTGCCCGAGCCCACGACGCGCGTCGCCGGTCTCCAGACGGGCGAGATCGACTACGTCATCAGCAACGTGCCGTCCGACCAGTACGCCACGGTGCAGGCGATCGAGAACGTGAACCTGCAGTTCGTGCCCTCGTACTACGGCGAGTGGCTCACGTTCAACACCCAGCAGGCCCCGTTCGACAACGTCAAGGTCCGCCAGGCGATGAACTACGCCTTCGACAAGAAGGCGGTCCGCGAGCTGTACTACGGCAAGGACGCACTCGAGACGAAGGCGACGCTCGTCAACCCGACGCTGTGGACGTTCGAGAAGGACGCCTGGCAGAAGGCCTGGGACGAGCTGCCCGCGTACGACGTCGATCTGGAGAAGGCGAAGCAGCTGCTCGCCGAGTCGGGCGTCGCGGACCAGCTCAACGGCAAGACGATCGCGTACTACGAGTCCACGCCGTCCGTGAAGGGCGCCGCAGAGGCGTTCATCGAGGCGATGGGGAAGATCGGCGTCCAGATCGTGGCCCGGAAGGTCACCTACCAGGAGGCGGTTGCCCTGCAGTTCGGCGAGCACAACGACTACGACATCATCGTCGGCTCGTGGGGCTCCGACTTCCCCGACCCGTCGGGAAACCTGCGGCCGAACTTCGCCAGCGAGAACATCGTCGCGGGCGGAGCCAACTCCACCGCCTACAAGAACGAGACCGTCGACACGCTGCTCACCGAGCAGAACCGGATCCCGAACGACAAGGCGCAGCGCGCGCAGAAGCTGATCGCGGCGCAGAAGCAGATCGCGGAGGACTCCGCGGTCATCGTGTACGCCTACCCCGGCTGGCCGCTCGCGACCAGCAAGCGCCTCGGCGGCGTCGAGGCGGCGTCGCTCTGGTACTGGCAGTCCCTGTTCAAGAACGTGTACGTGACCGAGTAGCGTCGATCCTCGATCGGCGCTCCAGGCGGGCCGGCACGCAACCGCGGCCGGCCCGCTTTCGCTGATCCGTCCCACACCAATCCCCCCACGGAGCCCTCGTGGCTGGTTTCGTTCTGCGGCGCGTCCTCGGCCTGATCCCGGTCCTGTTGTTCGTCTCGTTCGTGACGTTCAACCTCGTGCGGCTCGCCCCGGGCGATCCCGTCACGATCGTGCTCGGCGGCCGGCGCGTCGATCCGGCAACCGCTGAGGCGCTCCGGATCCAGTTCGGCCTCGTCGGCGACCCGATCACCCAGTACGTCGCATGGCTGGGCCGTGCGCTCGTGCTCGACCTCGGCGAGAGCTACCGGCTGCGCCAGGACGTCGTCGGCCTGATCGCCGAACGCCTCCCGATCACGCTCCAGCTCGTGGTGATGTCGATGGTGATCGCCGTCACCATCGCGATCCCGCTGGGCATCGCGCAGGCCCGGCGCCGCGACTCGATGCTGGACTACGTGGGCAGCATCGGATCCCTCATCGGGCTGTCCATCCCGGTGTACTTCGCCGCGATGATCGGGGTGCTGGTGTTCGCGGTCTGGCTCCGCTGGCTGCCCGCCTTCGGGTCCGGCGACGATCCGCTCGACCGGCTGCGCCACCTGCTCCTTCCGGCGGGCGCCCTCGCGCTCGGGACGATCGCCCTCACGTCACGCATGACACGGAGCGCGATGCTCGAGACGCTCTCGACCGACTACATCGAGGCGGCACGGGCGAAGGGCCTGCCCGAGCGCACAATCGTCGTGAAGCACGCGTTCCGCAATGCGCTGATCCCCGTGCTCACCGTCACGTCGCTCCAGGTCGGCTTCCTGCTCGTCGGGGCGGTCCTCGTCGAGACGACGCTCGGCCTCGGGGGCATCGGCAGCCTGATCACGGACGCGATCCAGAACCGCGACTACCCGGTGATCCAGGCATCGGTCCTGCTGCTCACGGTCGCGTTCACGGTCATCAACCTGCTGACCGACATCCTGTACGCCGTCATCGACCCGCGGATCCGGTACTGATCGATGACGCTCGAGCTCAACCCCACGCCGAACCTGCCGCCGGTCGCGGCGAGCCAGGCCGCGGTCCTGCGTCGGGCGCTCCGGAGCCCGCTCGCCCGGAACCGCGCCGCGCTCGTGGGCCTGGTGATCCTCGTGCCGCTGCTGGTGATGGTCTTCTTCCCCGCGCTCCTCGCCGGCGACCCGAACGTGCAGGACCTCTCGGCCTCCCTGCAGCCACCGTCCGCCGAGCACATCCTGGGCACCGACAAGCTGGGCAGGGACGTGTGGGCACGCATCGTGTACGGGGCACGCCCGACGCTGCTCGGGGCGTTCGTCGTGGTCGTCATCAGCGGCGTCATCGGGATCCCGCTGGGGCTGGTCGCGGGCTTCTACGGCGGGCGACTCGACTTCGCCATCATGCGCGTGCTCGACGCGTTGCTCGCGTTTCCGGCCCTGCTGCTCGCAATCCTTGTCGTCGCCACGTTCGGGAGCGGGCTCGGGACCGTTGTCGTCGCGCTGGGGATCATCTATGTCCCGGCGATGGCCCGCCTCGTCCGCTCGGTGACGCTCGTGCACTCGCGCCTCGCGTACGTCGATGCCGGTCGCGCGCTCGGCTTCTCGGACCGGCGGATCATGCTCCGCCACATCCTCCCGAACCTCGTCGCGGCGGTCGTGGTCCAGTCGACCATCGATCTCGCCTACGCGATCCTCGACATCGCCGCGCTGTCCTTCCTCGGCCTCGGACAGCAGCCCCCGGACCCGGACTGGGGGTCGATGCTCGCCGATGCCCGCTCGTATCTCCTCCAGAACCCGTGGCCGGCGATGAGCGCCGGCATCGCGATCGCCCTCGCGGTCGTCTCGGTGAACCTCGTCGGTGATGGCCTGCGGTCGCAGCTGGACCCTCGGGAGCGTGAGCGATGACCGCGACGCGCGCCGGGCGCAGGGTCGCGGGCGGCAGGCACCGCACGGCGGGTGACGCGCTGCTCGCGGTCCGGGACCTCGAGGTGGAGTTCCGCACCAGCGCCGGACCGGTTCGCGCGGTCAACGGGGTGTCGCTCGAGATCGCGGCAGGCGAGACCGTCGGGCTCGTCGGCGAGTCGGGCTCGGGCAAGAGCGTCACGAGCCGGGCGATCATGGGTCTCCTGCCGCCCAGGACGAGCCGGGTCCGCGGTTCGATCCTGCTCGACGGCGACGAGCTGGTCGGGATCTCGGAGAAGCGCTACCGGAAGATCCGCGGCGAGCGCATCGCGATGGTCTTCCAGGACCCGCTGACGGCGCTCAACCCGCTCTATCGCGCTGGCGAGCAGGTCGCCGAGGCGCTCCGCTTCCACTTCGGCATGGGGCAATCCGAGGCGTTGCGCCGCGCGCGAGACCTGTTCGCCGACGTGGGCCTGCCGGATCCCGACGCCGTCGTGCGGCAGTACCCGCACGAGCTCTCCGGCGGCATGCGGCAGCGCGTGATGATCGCGATGGCGCTCGCGTGCGAGCCCGAGGTGCTGATCGCGGACGAGCCCACCACGGCCCTCGACGTGACCATCCAGGCACAGATCCTCGAGCTGTTGCGGGACCTGGTTCGCGACCGGGGCATGGCGCTGCTGCTCATCACGCACGACCTTGGCGTGGTCCGTGAGCTGTGCGAGCGGGCGATCGTCCTGTATGCCGGCCGGATCGCGGAGCAGGCGCCGGTCGAGTCGCTGTTCGTCGCACCGCACCACCCGTACACCGCCGGTCTGGCAGCCTCGAACCCGCAGATCTCGTCGCGGCGGGCGCGCCTGCCGCAGATCGCGGGCGGTCCGCCCAACCCCGCCAACGTCCCCCCGGGGTGTCCGTTCTCACCGCGCTGCCCGGCGGCGCTCGATCGGTGCCGAGCCGAGGTCCCGCCGCTCCTCGAGACCGTCCCCGGGCGGCTCGCGGCCTGCCATCGCTCCGACGAGCTCGTCGCCGGGACCCTCGTCCTTTCGTGGGAGGGACCGACGTGACAGCCGCGCTCGACCCCTCGGGCCGTGGCGCGCTCGGGGCTCCGGCAGAGCCGGCGCTCCTCCACGTCGAAGGCCTCCGCGTCGCCTTCGCCGGCGAGCGAACCATCAGCGACCGCGCGAACCGCCGGCCGGTGAAGTCGTTCGAGGCAGTCCGGGGCGTCTCGTTCGAGATCCGCCGGGGCGAGACGCTCGCCCTCGTCGGCGAATCCGGTTCCGGGAAGACGACAACGGCACGCGGGCTGCTT
>DATFQL010000060.1:0-3710 GCA_035264305.1 Candidatus Limnocylindrales bacterium
AGGCGTCGCGGTCGGTCGTGGCGTGCTCGTGGGCCGAGGCGTCGCCGTCGGACGCGGCGTCGTGCGGGGCGCCGTCGTCGGCCCGGCGGTCGGGATATCTCGAGGCACAGGCGTCGATTGCCCGGAGACCGGTGGGGTGACGCCGGGCGTCGGCGTCCCCTGGTCGGGCGTCGCGGACGTCGACGGCGGAGGCGTGAACGCGACGGCCGGGCCGAGAGTCACCGTCGGCGCCTCGCTCGTGGCCTGGACGCCCGGGACGCTCGACGGCGACTGGGCGTCGACTTCGGGCGAGCTGACGTCGCTGACGGTGCCGGTCACGTCGCCGCGTTGGCCGTTCCACGGGCTGACGATGGACAACCCGAGCACCATGAGCACGGCGATCAGGAGCACGGCGGCGCTGTCGCGCCACAACCGCCAGCGGTTCGGCAGCGGTTCCGCGCGATCTCTCGGCGGCGCGGCCGTGACGGCAGGGACGACCGCGACGGCGGCCGCGACGCGCTCGGGTTCGGCAGGGGCCGCGTTCGGTTCCCAACCCGCCTCCCGCTCGGCCGCGTCGAACGCGCCGGCTTCGGCCGCGGCGACCCCCTCCGGCCGGTCGACGCCCGCCACGCCGATCCGCCACGCGATGTCGTCCTCGGACAGCTCCGGGACGGGCGTCGATGCGGCAACGATGGCGGCCTCCTGCGCGTCACGCCGACGACGGCGGAGGAACGCGACGATC
Organism: Candidatus Limnocylindrales bacterium; assembly: GCA_035264305.1. Taxonomy (GTDB): domain Bacteria; phylum Chloroflexota; class Limnocylindria; order Limnocylindrales; family CSP1-4; genus CAIXZV01. Next base: position 722 of record DATFQL010000060.1, read on the forward strand.
GCGACTGCCACGATGGACACGATCGCGATCAGCAGGAGCGGCAGGAGATCGGTCATGGACCCTGTAAAAAGCGTGGCGCGGGCGCACCGGGAGCGTGGATGCTAGCACCAGAGGTCCGAGGGGCACCCCGTACGAATGTCCTATTCGAAGGTGCGTCGCAACCCTTCGGAAATCTCGGTACCCGGACGCTGCGGCGTAGCTACGCCGATTCCGCCGGCGGGTCGCGGTTGATCCTCTCGTACGTCTCGGCTTCCAGGGCGTCGCCCGTCTCGTCACGCGTGAACAGGAACAGCCCCAGTCCGAACGCAAGCGCGAGGCCCATGAACGCGTACAGCTGGCCGGTGCCCGACAGGAGGAACGTCAGCAGGGCGAGCGCCACGCACATCGCGTAGATGACGAGCACCGTCTGGCCGTGCGTCAGCCCCAGGTCCAGCAGCCGGTGATGGATGTGGCCGCGGTCCGGGGTGAACGGGGATGTGCCGTTGACGAGCCGCCGGACGATGATCCAGAAGGTGTCGATGATCGGGACGCCCAGGACGAGCAGCGCGACCGCGACCTTCGCGGTGCCGAGGATGGCGAGCACGGCCAGCGTGTAGCCGACGAACATCACGCCACTCGTGCCGATGAAGATCGTCGCGGGGTGGAAGTTCCAGCGCAGGAACCCGAGCAGTGACCCGGCGAGCGCGAAGCACAGAACCGCGATGAACGGCTGGGCGACGGTCACCGTGAGTGAGATCAGCCCGAGCGTCACGGCGGCGATCAGGGCGATCCCGGACGACAAGCCGTCGAGGCCGTCGATGAAGTTGATGCTGTTGATCATCCCGACGATCCACAGGATGGTGAACCCGACGGCGAACGGTCCCTCGAGCAGGATCGTGCCGCTGCCCAGCGGGTTGTTGAGAAAGGGGATCGTGATCCCGGCCGCGACCGCGAGCACGGCGACCGCGAGCTGACCCAGCAGCTGCCATCGGGCGCGGAGCTGGAAGTAGTCGTCGAGGAAGCCGATCACGGTCGCCAGCGCCCCGCCGGCGAGCAGCGCCGCGATGTCCGTGGGCACGATGGTGAACGGCACGTCGACGAGCCGCAACCGGTCGTTCACGACGATCACGCCGACTGCCACCACGAGGAAGGCGAACGCGACCGCGATGCCGCCGCCGCGCGGGATCGGCGACTTGTTGACCCGGCGCTGGTCCGGCGCGTCGATCGCGTCGAGCCGGACCATCACGCGCCGCACCAGGGGCGTGAGCGTGACCGCGACGATCATCGCCACCGCGAACGTCACGATGAGGAGCGGAACAACCTCACCGAACGTCGGGATGAACGGCATCGGGTCAGGCGGCGTCCCGCGGCAGCCCCGGAACCGGGAAGCTCGCCACGAGCTCCCGCACCTCCCCGCGGATCCGGTCGTGCACGGCGGCGTCGTCGCGATGCCGGATCGCCTCGACGATCATCCGGCCGACCTGCCGCATCTCGTCGGGCCCGAACCCGCGTGTCGTCGTGGCCGGCGTTCCGATCCGGATGCCGCTCGCGATGTTGGGCGGATTCTCGTCGAACGGGATCGCGTTCTTGTTGACAGTGATCCCGACGTCGTCGAGCAGCGCCTCGGCCTCCCGGCCGGTGACGCCGAGCGGTGTGACATCCACCAGCGCGAGGTGGTTGTCCGTCCCGCCGCTGATGAGCCGCGCGCCGGCGCCGGCGACCGTGTCCGCGAGGACAGCCGCGTTCTCGATCGTCCGCGCCTGGTCGCGCTGGAAGTCGTCGGTCATCGCGAGCTGGAACGCGACGGCCTTGGCCGCCACGACGTGCATGAGCGGCCCGCCCTGGACGCCGGGGAACACGCTCTTGTCGATCGCCTGGGCGAGCGTCCCCTTGCCCAGAGCCGGGACGTCGGTGCGATCGACGCCCGCCGGCAAGTCGGCTCGAGCGAAGACGATGCCGCCCCGCGGGCCGCGCAGGGTCTTGTGGGTGGTCGTCGTGACGAGGTCCGCGTGCGGGAACGGGCTCGGATGGAGCCCCGCGGCGACAAGCCCCGCGACGTGCGCCATGTCGACGAACAGGAGCGCGCCGACGCCGTGCGCAATCTCCGCCATCCGCTCGAACTCCCACGTGCGCGGGTACGCGCTCGCGCCCGCGACGACCACCTTGGGTCGCACCTCGGCCGCCTGGCGCTCGAGCGCGTCGTAGTCGATCGTCTCCGTCTCCCGCGTGACGCCATAGGCGTGCACCTCGTACAGCCGTCCGCTGAAGTTGACCGGAGACCCGTGCGTCAGGTGGCCCCCGTGGGCGAGGTTCATGCCGAGGATCCGGTCACCGGGCCGGAGCACCGAGAAGTACGCGGCCATGTTCGCCTGAGCGCCCGAGTGCGGCTGGACGTTGACGTGGTCCGAGCCCGGGAACAGGCGGAGCGCGCGGTCGCGGGCGAGGTTCTCCGCCACGTCGACGTGCTCGCAGCCGCCGTAGTAGCGCCTCCCCGGCAGCCCCTCGGCGTACTTGTTGGTCAGCCACGAGCCCTGCGCCTCGTTCACCGCCGCGTATGTGTAGTTCTCGCTGGCGATGAGCTCGATCTTGTCGCTCTGCCGGTGGCGCTCCGCCTCCATCGCGTCCCAGAGCTCGGGGTCGACCTCGGCGATCGACGCCCACGCGGCTGACGGGACGGCAGCGACGGACACGGCGAAAACCTCCTGGTCGGGACGCTCGGCTGACGGGGACCATTGTCCCATGGGATCGTGGCCGGGGGGCGGACGGAGGTACGTCGTCCGGCGCTTGACCGCGCTCGGAACGGCGTGCACCCTAGGCAACCCGTCACGTCCCGATATCGGGATTCCCCTCGGGCCGCACAGGAACAGCCGACGCACCATGGCCATCCGTCCGCTCGCCGTGTCCGTCGTACTTGCCGCGGCATTGGTCGGGACGAACGTCATGCACGACGGCGGGTCGGCCGTGCTCAACGTCCCGGTTGACGCGGCCGTTCCGTCGGCGTCGCCTGCCG